>CAZQSI010000013.1:9368-41381 GCA_964596155.1 uncultured Chitinophagaceae bacterium | reverse complement strand
GGAATGGCGGAAATGAAAATGGATATGAGCGGCGCCGCGGCGGTGATCGGCGCCATGCAGGCAGTCTCCCAATTAAAACTGAAAAAATATATTGTCGGCCTTGTTCCCGCCGTTGAAAATATGCCGAGCAGCACTGCCGTCAAACCCGGAGACATCATCAGGCACTTTAACGGCAAAACGTCTGAAGTGGACAATACCGATGCGGAAGGACGGCTTATTCTTGCTGATGCTCTCTCCTATGCGTCACTATTCAAACCGGATCTCGTCATTGATCTCGCTACCCTGACAGGAGCTTGCGTCGTCGCTCTTGGTCATTTTGCAAGCGGAATGATGGGAACCTCTCAGACAGCAATGGATGCATTGAAACGGTCCGGCGATCGAACCTACGACAGGGTTTGGCAGCTGCCGATGTACGACGAATATGAAGGATTGATCAAAAGCGATGTTGCCGATGTGAAAAATGTCGGCGGCCGGTGGGCAGGCGCGATCACCGCCGGATGGTTTCTGAAAAAATTTATCGGTGATTATCCGTGGGTTCATCTTGATATAGCCGGTACGGCGATGATCGAGAAGAATCAGGATTACATTCCGCGCGGCGGCTCGGGCGCCGGTGTCCGCCTGCTGGTTGATTTTCTTCAGCATTGGAAAAAATGAAAAAATATTCAATATTTACATCGGAAGTAATAATCAGGCCGGATGATATTGACATGAACAATCATGTTCATCATTCCCGGTATCTTGACCTTGTGCTGGCCGCCCGGTATGAGCAAATGACCAGGGATTATAAAATGCCGATGCATGAATTCATCGAGCGCGGATTCGGGTGGGTTGTCAATACTTGTCACATCAGCTATAAACGTCCGTTGTTGCTTGGCGATGTGGCAATTGTAAAGACAAGCATTACTGAGTTCGGAACTACTTCAGCACAAGTCGGGTTTGAAATATTGAAGAAATCCAATAATAAGTTGGCAGCTGACGGATATTTCAATTATTCGCTCGTTAATCTTGCAACCGGACGTGCTGAAAATATCCCCGACGATGTCATTAAAAAGTACAGTATATAATTACTAACAGGAGGAATCATGAAATCCTATCTCTTTGCATTGTTGTTTGCTTCTGGAATTGCCTATGCCGCTATACCGGAAAAAGTGGATAATTTTTCGCTGAATGATTACAACGGCAAGAAGTTTTCACTTGCAGATTTCAAGGATTCCAAAGCTATTGTCCTCATGTTTGTATCGACCCAGTGTCCGGTTTCAAACGCCTACAACGAGCGGATGTCCTTTTTGCACAATGATTACAAAAATAAAAATGTTGCCGTGCTCGGTATCAATTCCAACAAAGCTGAATCAATCGAAGATATTAAAGAACATGCCGCTGAAAACGGTCTTGGATTTCCGATCCTGAAAGATGTGAACAATGTCATTGCGGACAAGCTTGAAGCAAATTACACTCCTGAAATTTATATCGTTCATCCGACGACGCTGGCAGTGTTATATCACGGTCGAATTGATGATTCACAGCGAATTGGGAAAGTCACTTCCAACGATCTTCGGACTGCGCTGGATGAAATTCTTGCCGGCAAACAGGTATCCGTAAAGGAAACAAAAGCATTCGGTTGCAGCATTAAACGTGTAAAATGAGCATACACACCGTTCGACAGAGAAGCCGGGGAATCCTCGGCTTCCTTTTGATTACTTCTGCACTTTCATTATCACAGCAAGTACGGACGATTGACCAGGATGCACTTGATTCGCTGATCATGAACCGAAACGGAAAAGTGCTTCTCCTGAACGTTTGGGCCACATGGTGCGAACCCTGCAAAGAAGAATTTCCCGAACTCGTCAGGCTCTCCACATCATTTCCGGCGGCAGCATTTGAAATCGCCGCCGTCAGTGTGGATTATCCCGATGAAATTGAAACGAAGATCCTGCCGTTTTTAAAAATACTCTCTGTCCCGTTTCCGGTTTATGTTTCGTCAATTGCATCTCAGGATAGTTTTATCAATTCGCTCCACAGCTCGTGGAGCGGAGCGATTCCCGCAACGTTCATGTACGATTCCCGGGGAAATCAGCAACAGTTCTTTACGGGAAAAAAAACATACACACAATTCAGAGAGGCCGTCGAGGGTCTTCTAGAAAAGCCGTAACGACTTCCTATGATTACATTTCTCCCTCTCGGCGGTGCAGATGATATCGGTGCTTCATGTTATTACCTTAATATCGAAGGCACCGGCATTATTCTCGACAGCGGCACTCACCCTCAAAAATTCGGCATTGAATCCCTGCCCCGGCTTGATTTGCTTCGGGACAAAAATGTCGATGTTGCATTAATCTCGCACGCTCACCAGGATCATATAGATTCTCTGCCGTATCTCGTACAACAGCATCCGTATCTGAGAATCGTCACTACTCCCCAGACACGCGCAGTTGCGGAAGTCACACTTCATAATTCCGTCAACATCCTCAAAGAACAGCTGAAAGATGAAACGACCATCCGTGCGTATACGCATGAAGAGATTGATCTGCTCATCCAGAGCATCGAATGGCAGGAATATCAAAAGGAATTTGTCGTGAACGGTTACCGACATTCGAGTACGGAACCGGTAACGGCGTCATTTCATGATGCAGGGCATATTTTAGGATCTGCCGGAACGTTAGTGGAACATGGCGGCCGTTCAATCTTTTACACCGGCGATATTAATCTGGACAAACAATCGCTTCTCTCCGGGGCGGTTCTTCCAAAAAAGAAAGTGGATGTTATTGTACTGGAATGCACGCACGGTTCGACCGATTCATCATTACTCCCCTCCAGAGTTTCGGAACAAAAGCGTTTTGCTGCTGCGGCGAATAACATATTGGGACGCGGCGGTTCGATTCTCGTTCCTGTCTTTGCGCTCGGTAAAATGCAGGAAATTTTGTCAATGATCTGGAAATTAATGAAAAAAGGAGCCATCGCCGGTACGGACATCTATTCGGGAGGTGTCAGCAGAAAATTGTGTTCCATTTATGACAAAAACAGATATACAGTCGGCTACAACGATACCGATTTTGTTCTTGGGGACATTCCTCAAAAGGATTTGTATGATGTTGAGCAGTTCGACGATCTCTTGCGGAGACAATCGATTGTTCTCGCCGGCAGCGGAATGATCATCCAGAATACATTATCGTTCAAGCTGACGCAGCGCTGGCTGACCAATCAGAAAGCTGGAATTTTCACCGTTGGCTATATGGACCCGCTCACGCCGGGCTTCCGGGTGAGTCAGGCGAATAAAGGAGATTTGATACAACTGACCGATGCGCATGAGCCGCAGAACGTATCATGTGACATTGAACGGTTCCGGTTCTCCGCCCATAGCAATCGTGACGGTATTCTCTCCATCGTTTCAAAACTTCGTCCCTCCGCAGTCGTACTCGTCCACGGCGAGCATGAATCGATTGATTGGATGGGTTATACCATCAGGAATTCGCACCCTGAAATCAAAGTGCACGCTGCCGCCGTCGGGAAGGAACTGACCCTGTTCGAGTAAATTTCCCTTCATCCTTTTATTCAATTTTCTTATCTTTCATAAATTGAATCGCAGTCTCACTCATTAGAGAGGGAACCAGACACGAACCATGATCTCCGACTCTAATTTAGTTCAATCATGTAACATCAACATCGGGCGATTGATCATCACCTTGGCGGCGGTCTTCATATTGTGCGGTGCCGTTGTTCCGCAAAATATGGTTGTGCGCGAAAGAACCACCGGACAGATTGTTTCCTATGAAGTACATACAATAAAAAAGGAACAATCATATTTTGTACTCATCCCGTTTAGGATTCGATACGACTTTTTTGTTTTTACCAGACCTACAACACATCCATCCGGGAACTTTACTGCTCAAGGTGAGATCAGCATTGAGCTGATCGATTCCACGGAAACATCCGTCGCCCGGTCCATTGAACAATTTGATCTTTCGGTACCCAATAATTCCGCCGCCACACTTAAATCTCAATACGCGCAAAATTTTTTCGAATTTGATCTTCCCCCCGGCACCTATACGGTCGTGGTAAAACTGGAAGACAAAGAGTCTCAGCGAGTTTATACCGATCGGAAAAAGAAGGTATCCGTTGAACGCTCTGCATCACTATTATCCGGTCTTATCCCGATTCACAATTCCGGAAACCCGCCGTTTCAGTTGATCAACTTCGACGGCAATGTTCTTTTTTCCCATGATTACGGATTCGCATTTGTTTCGGCACGGGAGCACGATCGTGCAATCTATTCGCTGATAAAGCTGCAGTCGGAAGACGCGGAGAAAGAAACAATTATAGATAAGGATTCAGTTTCGGTCCATTCAATCGGCCGTTCCACCTTAAAAGCTGCGGCTGTTGACAGTCAGATCATACTCTCTGTCATCGACCATCCGGGGACTATTGTTTCGTATGTCCGCTTCGACGGTACACTGCTTCGGCAAGGCCGATATGAGCTTACGTTGACCTTTCACGACTCCACCGTGCTGCGCACTACATTCGCTGCCATCTGGCCCGATATGCCGCTGTCACTAACAGATCTTTCCGCAGCTACGGAACCGCTGCAGTTTATCACCACCAAGGATGAATATTCACAATTGACAAGCGGAAACCGCTCATCACGAATAAAAAAGTTTGAAGAATTTTGGAAGCAACGGGATGCCACGAAAGAAACGGCGTATAATGAGGTAATGCATGAGTTTTACAGGAGGGTTGATTATGCACAAACCGCATTCCAAACTCTGCGCGGATCGAACGGATCGGGCACCGACCGCGGCAAAATATATATATTATACGGTAAACCTACTTCAATCGATCGTATTCTAAATACCGACGGTGCGCCGAAAGAGGTCTGGACGTATGCATCCCTCAACAAAGTATTTACATTTGAAGATCCAAGCAAACAAGGAAATTATAAACTGACAGAGAGATAATGACACATACAATTGGCATTACTATTGGAGATTTTAACGGCATAGGGCCTGAAGTCGCACTAAAAAGCATTACATCGGGAAAGATTAAGAAAACCATACAGCCGGTACTAATAGGCTCATTTGAAATCTTCCAGTACTATGCAAAAAAACTGAAGATCAAGATTGAACTTATTGAAACAGATACGCTTGGGAAAAAATGGAAAGCAGGTACCGTTCCCGTCATCACTGTCCATCCTGTTACTACAAAGCATCTTCAGATCGGGAAAAATGCGCCGGATGCCGGCGTTTGTGCAGGAATGGCAATCGAGCGTGCAATAAAATTATGCATGGAGAAGAGCCTTGATGCCATGGTCACGGCTCCTGTATCAAAAGAAGCCCTTCATTTTGCAGGCTATAATTTTCCGGGACAAACTGAAATGCTCGCCATGCTGACACGATCGGACCGGGTTACGATGATGCTGCTTTCCAGCACAATGAAAGTGGCTCTCGCGACCGTTCACCTGCCGTTGAAGAAAGTTTCCGAGACTCTCACTGCAGACCGAATCGTTGAAAAACTGGAAACCGTCAACATATCGCTGAAAAAGGATTTTGGAATTTCTTCTCCCAACATCGCCGTGCTCGGTCTAAACCCGCATGCAGGAGAAAACGGCAACATCGGAACGGAAGAAGCGGAAATAATCACACCGGCAATCAAACGGGCACAGGATGCGGGAATTCGCGCATCAGGACCATTTCCGGCAGACGGATTTTTTGCTTCCAAAGCATTTGAACAGTTTCATGCCGTACTGGCAATGTATCACGATCAGGGATTGATCCCTTTGAAAATGAGCGGATTCGACGAAGGGGTAAATTTTTCCGCCGGACTGAAAATCATTCGGACCTCGCCCGATCACGGAACTGCTTTTGATATTGCAGGAAAAAATATGGCAAATCCCGGCAGTATGATTTCTGCCATCGAGTGTGCCTTGTCAATTATTCAGAAACGGAAATAAACCATGCTTGTAACGTTTAACGATGTCAGTGTCTCATTCGACCATCACACGATCCTCCGTGACATTAATTTTCAGATTGAACCGGGTGAGTTTGTATCGTTAGTCGGTGAATCGGGAGCCGGAAAAAGCAGTCTGCTGAGATTAGTCTACATGGATCTCTTTCCAGCTAAAGGTCTTGTGAAAGTGGGCGAATTCTCCTCCTCATCGATGAATTCCCGCAACATTCCCCTGCTAAGAAGAAAATTGGGAATTATCTTTCAGGATTTTAAATTGCTTGACGACCGGAATGTGTACGACAACGTCGCATTTGCTCTTCATGTTACGAATGCATCGTCGGGAGTCATCAGAAAGAAAGTTGTCACCGTTCTAACGCAGGTTGGACTCAGCCACAAACGGAACGCCATGCCTCATCAGCTCTCCGGAGGAGAACAGCAGCGGGTCTGTATTGCGCGGGCATTGGTGAATGAACCGTTTATAATTTTGGCAGACGAGCCGACCGGAAATCTTGATCCCGGAACGTCGCAGGATATCTTGAAACTGCTGCTCGATATCAATCACAAAGGGACGGCAGTGCTCATGACCACTCATAATTATGATCTCGTTCGGAAAGCGCAGGGAAAGATTTTCCAGATTAAGGAACGGGCAATTCGAGAAGTACAGTTAAAACAGTAAAGCGTTATCCGACTTGTTCAACTCTCCGGACTT
This sequence comes from uncultured Chitinophagaceae bacterium, assembly GCA_964596155.1. Taxonomy (GTDB): domain Bacteria; phylum Bacteroidota; class Ignavibacteria; order UBA10030; family UBA8401; genus UBA8401. The sequence continues at coordinate 34,735 of CAZQSI010000013.1, read as the reverse complement.
CCGGCAAGTCCCTCAATAATTTTCGTTCAACGCCTGCCCGGAGGGTCATTCTGGACATGGGACAATTGACGCATGATCCTGTCAATCTCACTTCCACAAATCCGTCGTCCGTCACCCGGACCAATTCCACATCGCCGCCGTCCGCTTGCAGGTACGGGCGGACTGCATTTAATGATATTTGTACTTTTTCTGTAATTGTCATCTGAATGATGTACAGTGTACTTTTCTCTGACCGGAATCAGCGATCATCCTTCAAAAAATCCTTCGGCATGATCAGTTATTGTTCGTCCCGAGAGATATTTCGATCGGTGCCGATTGTTTTGAATAGTTATTGATGCTGATCTGCGCCGCCATGTTCTTGGCGATACCGCTGAAGATCTTCGACGGTTCGCTCTCCGGTTCGGAATCCGTAATTGGCCGTCCGGAATCGCTCCCTTTCCGAATCTTCGTATAGATCGGTATTTCTCCGAGAAACGGAACTTTAAATTGATCGGCAACTTTTCTGCCTCCGCCATTGTCGAAGATATCCTCCCGCTCTCCGCTTGCACTGACGAAATAACTCATATTTTCCACCACACCGAGAATCGGTACGTTGACTTTCTGGAACATCGTCATTCCCCTCCGTGCATCGGCAAGGGACATTTCCTGCGGCGTCGTGACTATTACCGCGCCGGTCAGCGGTATCTGCTGAACAATCGTCAGCTGAATGTCGCCCGTTCCGGGAGGAAGATCGAAGACAAGATAATCCAGCGCACCCCACTCTACGTCGGTAAGAAACTGTTTTACGGCTCCGCTCGCCATCGGACCGCGCCAAATCACTGCCTGAGTGGAATCGACAAGAAATCCGATCGACATCACTTTGACACCGTATTTTTCCAGCGGCAGGAGTTTTTGATTGTGCATTTTCGGCTTCTCATTGATGTTAAACATCAGCGGGATGCTCGGTCCGTAAATATCACAATCCACCAGACCTACGACAGCACCTTCCCTGGCGAGCGAGACGGCAAGATTTGCGGCAACGGTTGATTTACCTACTCCCCCTTTTCCGCTTGCAACGGCAATCGTATTCTTCACATGCGTCAAAATCGGCGTTGCCTGCATATTGAACCGTTTGGAAACGTTCGCCGTCATTGTCACAGTCAGTGCTTCAATCTCCGGCAGAGCCGACTTTACAACCTGTTCCGCTTCAGCTTTCATTTGATCTTTAACGGGACATGCAGGAGTCGTCAATTCGATGGAAAAACTGACCTGCTTTCCTTTGATCTGAATATCTTTAATAAAATCGAGAGAGACGATATCTTTATGTAAATCGGGATCCTGAACGGACCGTAATGCATTGAGGATGTTTTCATTCGTGATGGAACTCATATCATGTCCTTACTTATTGATTAAGAAGTTGCTGCCGCTGCCATTCATATTTCCATTCAAACTGTCTGATCACCTGAGGAACGGCAAGAATTCTGCCTCCAAAACCGAGATGCCGCCACGTGACCATGCTGGTGGTTGTCGTGTTGATGTTCCGCAGTGTCGTTTCATAGACCTGCACATTGTATTTTTTCGCCAATGATCCGATATAGACGTCGATGGCTTCTTGAATATACTCATTCTTGGCTGCTTGTTTGACGGAATCGACGTTTTGTTGAAGCGTATCGATAATATTCTTCAACAACAGTCTGCTTTTCCTGCTGTCCATCCATACGGAAATGTCATGCCGGACATTTTCGGTTTCCTGAAGATTCCTTTTCAGTCCTTCGCGGGAAAGCAATTCATTCTGAACGACAGTCTTAATATTGTTATTGAGCACGATCCGAACCGCATCGGGATTCAGCGGTTTCGGAAAGACGAGATAATTGTTATTGAGTCCGGTCAGCACTTCGCCGACGGTCATATTGCCTGATTCAATCACGACAAAATCTTTGTTCAGTTCTGAGCTAAATTTTTCTTCCAGCAGCGAGACTGCATACGCCGGAAATTGGTACAACCCTTTTGATTCAAACGCTGCGGAATCGGAACGGAGGATCTCATATACCGAATCAGCGAGCGGGAAAAAAAGATCAGGCCGGACTTCTGCGCGCTGAGGTGCCGTCACCGCTGCAAACGCCCGAACGGCGACGGAATCTTCAATTCGCCGATGGATTATTGAATTGACTTTATGCAGGCGGTCCGGATGGGAAAATGAAATGTTTTGTGCGTTTGTTCCTTTTCCGATAAGATAAAACATCACCCAGCCGTAGGCGGAAGTTTCCACAGGATATGATATGCTGTCTTTGCCAATGCTGAAAACAGCATCCTCAATATTTTTATCCGGAAAGCCGTAGGATACCAGAATGGTGTCTACCGGAATATAGAGCGAGTCATAAAATCGCTTCAGTACGGTCTTCTTGTTTTTACTCTGAATCACTTTATTGCGAAGCGTCATTCCTTCCGATTTCGAAAGAATCCCAAATACTGCCGCATGGATCTCATACGGAAAGCGCCTCATTCCTTCCTTCGTTTCTTCCGGCGGGATAACAATCTTTGGATGAACCTCCCGTTTATACAATTCATCCCGCACAAACATCCTCTCCAGATTTCGCTGAAGTTTTTTTGTCGTCGAGTCGAAACCGATATTTTGCGCTGCGGCTTCCAGGGCCAACAGCTTTTCTGCAACGAGTGAATAGAGAAATTCCAGTTTTGCAAACTCAATCTGTCCTGCTTTGTCCTTGTTCGGCCAGGGCATCAATTCAAATCGTTCGAGATAATCCTTCGCCGTAATTACCGTCGCTCCCACCGTGGCGAGCGTATCAGAAGGCAATTCCGAAACTCTTGATGGAAATTGAGCCAATGTCAGAGTACTGAGAAACAATACGAGTGTTAGTTGCTTCATTCTACATGCTTTCCCGTTAACTGGAACAATGCCTGTTCGTACAGCTCGGATGTCTTGCGGAGAATCTCCTCCGGTATGATCGGTCCCGGCGGTTTTTTATTAAATCCAATGGAGAGCAAATAATCACGGACAAATTGTTTGTCATAACTGTTCTGTGCCTTGCCGGGTGCATACGTCTGTTTGGGCCAAAACCGGGACGAATCCGGAGTCAACAGCTCATCAATCAAAAGAAGAGATCCGTCCATCATTCCGAATTCCATTTTTGTATCGGCAATAATGATTCCTTTATCCTCTGCAATTTCGGATGCCCGTGCAAAAACCTTGATTGACGTGGATCGGACCTGTTCACTGAGTTCTTTCCCCTCTCGTTCGACCATTTGTGCGAATGTAATATTTTCATCATGAATGCCGACTTCAGCCTTTGTTGACGGCGTAAAGAGCGGTTCACTGAGTTTCTGACTTTCGATTAATCCTTCCGGCAGACGAATTCCGGAGATCATACCGCTGTTTTTGTAGTCAAGCCATCCCGATCCGGAAATATACCCCCGGACGATGCATTCAACGGAAAGCGGTTTTGATTTTTTCACCAGCATGCTCCTTCCGCGCAGTTCATCCGCATAGGGGGCACATTGTTTCGGAAAATCTTCCACTCGCGTCGAGATAACGTGATTTGGAATAATATCGCTCGTCTGTTCAAACCAAAATGCGGATATCTGCGTCAAGACTTTCCCTTTATTCGGAATTCCCTGCGGCATAACAACATCGAAGGCGGACAACCGGTCCGTGGCAACAAAAAGAAGGAATTCTCCAACATCGAAGATATCCCTGACTTTGCCTTTTTTCACCAGGGGTAATTCAGGAAAATGTGTATCTGTCATTGCGTTCATACAAGTGCTTTCATTGAAAGTCACAATGGAGAGTGAGGGCGGCAGACAACCGGCGTTTATATTCCTGTTTTGATATTTCAATACAGCCCATCGTGGCTAGATGAGCGTTAACATACTGCGTATCGAGGAGCGCATACTTCCGTTCATTCAGCCTGTTGACCAGCGCCACAAGCGCCACTTTCGACGCATCGTCCATTCTGCTGAACATCGATTCTCCGAAAAACGCTCCCCCGATTGCAACTCCGTACAATCCCCCGACCATCGTTTCCTCATACCAGCATTCAACGGAATGTGCAAAGCCGATCCTGTACAACTGAAGATAGCTTTGAACAATGGTTTCCGAAATCCAAACATCGTCCCGGGCGGCACACGCCCGAATTGTTCCTTCGAATTCCGTGTTAAACCGAACCGTAAAAATATTTTTACGAAGCGTTTGCCGTAAACTGCGGGAAACAGCCAATCGATCGAGCGGAATAATTCCTCTCCGTTCGGGAGAGAACCAATGAATCGCGCCGTCAGATCCGTCCGCCATCGGGAACATACCATTACAATATGCATTCAGTAAAAAATGGCTGTCGATAATCTTTACGCCGTTCGCTAATGTTGAATAGATTCTCACTGTCAAAAAGGTCGATGCCGAGTCATCTTCAATGATGAAGATCTCGGCATCGGGCAGAAAATTAACTTTTGCTGAAAATTACATGGACCGGATTAATCGTCCCCGAAACTCGTTCCGACCGCTTTGGCCGTCGTCACAATTTCACCGTCGACCGGTACAAGCCGTTGTTTGGAAATTGCATCTTTGATGGCAACACTAGTAACGGTGAGACCGCGCAGACTGACCATTTTCCCGAAATCGCCGGCAACGGCAAGTTCCACCGCTTTTGTTCCGTACCGCGTTGCAAGCACACGGTCGAATGCCGTCGGACTTCCGCCCCGCTGCAGATGCCCCAGAATCGTCGTGCGTGTTTCGAGACCGGTTTCCTGTGATATCCGGCGCCCTACATGTTCGCCGATACCGCCGAATCTGATCGGATCGGTCCTCTTCACATCCGTTTCTTTGATCACAAATTCTTCATCCGCCGCCTTTGCTCCTTCGGCGATACAGACGATGCTGTATCTGCTTCCGCGCGTGCTTCGCTCAATAACGCGCCGCATAACGCTTTCCCACTTAAAGGGAATTTCAGGAATCAGGATGATGTCGGCACCGCCGGCTAAACCAGCCTCGAGCGCAATCCATCCCGCATATCGTCCCATCACTTCAATCACCATCACTCTGTGATGAGCCGATGCCGTGGTGTGAAGCCGGTCGATCGCTTCGGTTGCAATCGATAATGCCGTATCGAATCCGAACGTCTGATCAGTCGCATCAAGATCATTGTCGATCGTTTTTGGAACGCCGATGATGTTCATGCCAAGCGATGCAAGCTTGTTGGAAATGTGCATCGTTCCGTCGCCGCCGATGGTAATGATAGCATCAAGACCCCAACCTTTATAATGCTTAAGCACACGGGGCGATGCATCAACAATTTCAATGCCGTTCAAACCTTCCGTCGGATAATGGAATGGGTCCCCTTTATTCGAAGTTCCCAATATGGTTCCGCCCTGACTGATGATGCCGGCGATATCGTCGCGGGAAATTTCGCGCATCTTGCCTTCAACAAATCCTTCAAAACCGTCTTCGATACCGACAACGGTCAAGCCATGTTCGTTCATCGCCGGTTTGGCGACTCCGCGTATTACCGCGTTCAAGCCGGGACAATCACCGCCCCCTGTTAATATTCCAAGTCGTTTTATTTTTTTCGTAGACATAATTATTTTCTTCAATACTCCCGTTTAGACTGTGTAAGGTAACTAAAAATGAGTACTTTTAAAAGAGAATTTTTTACGGAGTATACTGAGCTCGATCGAGAATTTGCTGATTGTGCAGAGACTGAATGCCGTCCACATCAGGTTTGAGGTTATGAAGAATACAATTCGAAAAATGTTCGATCTCTAATCTGTAAAGATCAGGTACGCGGATTTGTTCGGTGTCCGTGCTGCCGACTGCACCGTTTTTTCCATGCCTGATTTCGAGTACCGTATCGGTATTGCTGGGAGTAAAATGATCAGCGGACATGGAGCCATGCGTACCAAAGCACTCTATAAAGGCCTGGCGATACGATGATTCATATGAAGAATAGATCGAGGCCAGCGTGCCGCGTGAAAACTGAAGCGACATCACATTCGTCAATTCAAGCGGATCGGCACCGGCGCCTGGACGGTTGAGCGATTGCACATTGATGACGGAATCATCATGTAATAAAAAGCGAACGGTATCCAAACAGTGAATGCCGACATCAAATAACGGACCGCCGCCCGCCGCCTGCTTATCCAACACCCACCGCCGCTGAGATTGGCTGACATCATAAAAAAAGTGCGCCCGGATGAACGATATCTCTCCGAGCGTACCGGAATCGATAATTTCCTTCATTCGCCGTATCAGCGGCGAGAATCGAAGCATATGACCAACCATGAACTTCACACCCGATCGGCTGCATATGTCGATCATCTCCTTTGCTTCAACACCGTTCGTCGCCATTGGTTTTTCGACCAAAACATGTTTCCCTTTTTTTGCCGCTGCAATCGTCTCCGCGTGATGCTGCGAGTTTGCGGAGACGATGAATACCGCATCAACCTGTTCGGACGATACTAGTGATTCGACAGAATCAAAATGCAACGGAATCCGGTGTTCGTCCGCCTTCCAGCGCGCCATGTCAATCGATCGCTTTTGAATGGCAACAAGTTCTGCATTGTCCGCCGACCGTATTGCGGGCATGATTGCACGTTCCGCAAATGAGCCAAAACCAATAATCCCGTACCGAACTTTTTTCATCAACACTGCTTTCGATTAATAGATGTTGAAAACAGAATCCCGTAGTCTGCTTTATCGCTGAGCCGTTGTCTTGGGTGTAAACTTTTCGACTTTGTTCTCAACCGGAGGAATTGTTTTCATATACCGGTAGATTGCTTTTAAATCCTCATCCTTGATACCGGACATCAATAACCACGGCATGGCAGTATTGAATTCTCCTGCCGGCACAACTTTATTTCGATGAACGGAATCCCGGTACGCCGTAAAACGGCCGACAAAAACTTCTTCTGTCCATGTGCCAATGCCGGTTTCATGGCTTTGCGTGATATTTGCGGAACGGACAATATCACCCGTCAGCGGAGAGGTAAATTCCATACCGCCGGCAAAATCCATCCCCGGCAGAAAATTTCCCTTGTCATCCATCGGCGTATGACAATCGGCACAAGCAGAAATCGTTACAAGATATTTTCCGTAGTTGAGCGTATCGCTCCGGGATGGAAGCGTCATTGGCGAATCGGCATCTTTTGGAATCGTCTTTACAATAAGATTCAACGGGAAGTCCAACTGGCTTTCGGGATATGCAGGCGATTCCCGTTCAGGCAACGTCCGAATGTATGCGATGACCGATTTTACATCTTCGGGATCCATTTTGGCGTATGACGGATATGGCATCAACGGAAAGATGGCTTTTCCGTCTTTTGTCACACCGGTTGTAATCAACCGATATAATTCTCCGTCTGTCCAATGCTTCAGATTGTACGGAGTAATATTTTTTGAATACAAGGTACCAGGAAAATTTGCCGTTTCTTTGTCAAACTTTTCACCCCCCTTACCTTCAGTTCCGGGAATAATCGGTCCGGCAAATTTCGACCAATCCCGGGTTGAATGACAATCGATGCAACCGACGACATGATTGACGAGATACTCGCCCCTCGTTAACCGTTCAGGGGTTGCTTCGATTGTCATTGACGGTGCTGGAGATACTTTTGGAAATGCCAAATTTAGATACCCTACAATTCCGATGACCACTGCAACAATAACACCGGCTGCATAACCGGCATATTTTAAGATTTTTTTCATACTACCTCCTTATTAGTGTGAAAAACGTCGTGTAAATTATAAATATTTTCTTGATTGTCAAACCAAATGAGAGGTATCTTATGTCATGATTCTTTCGATGTATATTTTGAAACGCCATTCCGCCCCTTTCTTCGGTTCGTTCCTCTTTTTAATGTCCGTGTTTATCCTTCAATTCGTGATGAAATTCATGGACCAGCTGGTGGGAAAGGGACTAAGCGGGGCTGTCATAGCCGAATTAATGATGTTAAACCTAGCGTGGATGGTTGTTCTGGCGGTTCCAATGGCTGTGCTGGTAGCAACGCTGATGGCGTTTGGTTCGATGGCGTCGACAAATGAGGTAACGGCAATGAAAGCCGGGGGCGTCAGTCTGTACAGAATGATGATTCCCGTCGCGGTCGCCGCTCTCGCGGTAACGTACGCAATGATCGAATTTAATAATAAGGTTCTTCCGGAAGCGAATCATCGGTCGAAGACACTGACCATCGACATCCGCAGAAAAAAACCGACAATTTCGCTGGTACCCGGTTTGTTTAATCAGGACATGCCGGGATACAGCATGCTTGTGAGAAAAACCTTCGAAGAATCCAACGCGCTCGAAGGTGTGACGATATACAATCACTCAAATCCGGGAAAGAATACCGTCATCACCGCCAAGCGGGGATCACTCTCCTTCTCGGGAGATTACAGAAAACTGATCATGGATTTGTATGATGGTGAGATTCATGAGATTGATCATAACAAACCGAATTTGTACAGAACGATCAAGTTCAAACGCCAGCGGATCACCACCATGTCCGAAGGTTTTGATTTCGAACGGTCTGCGGTCGATAAATTTTCCCGGGGCGACCGCGAATTAAGTTCCGGTGAAATGCGATATATGGTGGACAGTCTTCAAGGACTCTCTGATGTGATCGCAAAACGAGTCGAAGATTACAAGGAAGGGTTGCAGCAGAAATTGTTTCTCGGTTCGATGGCTGCCGATGCACCTTCTTCCGGATTTTGGAAAAATGTCGAACAATATACAAGCATCAACAGTCAATTGATGTTCTATCGAAACAGCATCGACAGCGAAATTTCGAATCTGCAGTATCAGCAAAAACAGATCAGAGAATATCTGGTGGAAATTCATAAAAAATATTCCATCCCGGTGGCCTGCTTTGTGTTTATTCTTGTCGGTGCTCCGTTGGGAGTAATGGCACGCCGCGGTGGATTCGGCATCGCCGCATCATTAAGTCTCGGTTTTTTCCTGTTATACTGGTCATCACTGATCGGCGGGGAAAAACTTGCCGACCGTCATGTCATCGAACCGTGGATAGGCATGTGGGGTGCCAATATGTTTATCGGAGTTCTTGGTCTGTTTTTAACCTATAAGGTCGGCAAAGAAAACATAGAATTACGATTCGACTGGTGGAAACGCCTCGTTCCGAAAAAACTGATCGAACGGTTATACCGATGAAGATTATCGATAAATATATTCTTAAGCAGTTCATCCTTACAACCATCTTCGGACTCTTCACGTTTATGATGATCTTTCTGATCATTGACCTGATGGAAAATCTCGATGATTTTTTGGACAGCAACGTCGGAAACGCCGTCATCGTGCAGTACTATATCGCCTTCCTTCCCGAAATCATTAAACTTATGACGCCCGTTGCCGTTCTGCTTGCAAGTCTGTTCACAACGGGAAAACTGGCCTCCAACAATGAACTCACAGCCATGAAAGCAGGAGGATTAAGTATTTATCGTTATATGTTCCCATTGCTGGCCGTTGCGTTCTTCATCAGTTGTATCTCCGTTTATTTTAACGGCTGGGTTGTTCCTCTCGCCAATCAGCAGAAGCTGGCGATCGAAAGAATTTATCTTCACAAGAATCTTGAATCGTCCGCACGGACAAACATCTATCTTCAGGACGGCAATCGGCGGATCGTCTATATTTCGTATTTCGACGGAAACTCTAATGGCGGAACCCGCGTCTCCGTGCAGGAGTTCAGCGATACCAGTCTGATTACGATCGCACAGCGGTGGGACGGATTGCAAATGTTGTGGGATTCCACTTCAGGAAAATGGACAATGAAACTCGGCCGGCACAGAATCGTGACGAAAGAAGGTGAATTGATGACGACGTTCGATTCCTATACCTTGGACCGATTAACGTTTACGCCTAAGGATATTGTCAAGAAAGTGGAACGACCGGAAGAGATGAACTATACCGAACTCCGGGAATTCATTGTCCGGCAGCAGCAGAGCGGAAATGACGCGGCACGCTGGATGGTGGATTATCATAATAAAGTGGCATTCCCGTTTGCCAGCGTTATTGTCGTGCTGTTCGGTATTCCCTTTTCATTCGGGAAACGCAAAGGCGGAATCGCTCTTCAAGTGGGAATTTCTGCTGCTGTTGTTTTCATCTACATGGTATTTATGAAAATCAGCAATGTGTTCGGTTATAACGGGGATTTGAATCCTCTGCTTACTGCTTGGCTGGCAAACATCATATTTTTTACAGCAGGGGTGATCAATATTCTGCGGGTCAATAAATAACGTTGCTTCGTTTCTCTCCGCTCCGGCCGTCGTTCCAAACTCGATTTCGGGAAGAAACTAAAATCCAATATTTACTCTCAACTGCGACATCATTCCTCCGTCAATACCTTCCGACGGCGATATATGCAGGGTAGCTGAAAGTTCTTTGTTGAAGTTGTTTGCGGAATAAAATGCATCGAATGCACTGATGACGTGATTAATCACCAGCGCGCTTAGTGCAAAGCTTGCTGCATAATAATAATCGTTTGCCTTCCCCCGCTCAGCTGCATATTCTTTTATCTGTTGGTTTGCGGTAAAATTATTGAAATAATCCCGGCCGTCCGACTGCGGAACACCGTTCATATCCGCCGGATATGTATCCCATCCGAATTTGAACTGATAATATTTTCCGATCAATTCGTAATACTGTTGTTCGCCGAAACGCGGCAGTTGATGTGAAAAACCGACTTTATTGGCGGAGGGTGCACTTTCCCACGCATTGATTTCAGAAAAATCATTGTTACGAACCCTGTTCAGATCAATACTTGCCGCCGGACCGTAATCTCCTGCACCGTACGTGTTGATCCATTTTGCGTACCGTTCGGCGCTCCAATGCGCTTCCGCGTACCGTTTAATCTCCGTTGTTTTGTCATCACCGTTATTTTCATTTATCACGGCATACGCGATGAGAGCAAGTTCAACTCCAAAAAAAATTGCAGCTTTCGTGTATCGTTCGGCATGAAGCTGTCCGGCGCCCGGAAGGACGAGGGAATATAATGCTGAAGCAAGCGGTTCCCGCTGACGAGGATCCCGGACAACAATTGAAGTTTCGGCTGTGACCGTATCGGGAGTAAATGTGAGGATGTCTCGTGCAAAATTTCCGGTCAATTGTCGTTCGCCGGCGGCTGAAAACATCACCATGGACAAGAGCAGGAAACCAAATATTTTAACGCTCATTGAATCCTCTTAAAAGCCGTTGAATGTCATTGCTGAAATCAAATCCGAACAACACGCCGAAATAGAACCGCCATTCATGACCGTATCGCGCCGTCACGTTCCTGCGGTTGTACGTAAACGAATCCAGTCCGTACGTCCCGTTAAAGAAAATGCGTGTCGGATAGGCATACCACGAAAATGCATCGAGCCGCAATTCGAATCCGACATCTTTTTTGAAATCCCTGATATTCGGAAGTCCGCTCCACGCATTTCCGAAATCGGCATGAAATTCGCCGTACAGCCGGTCAAAGTATAACTGCAAAATTCTGAAGTCGATATTTTCCCATATCGGAAAACGGTACGCCACATTCAATGCGGCGATTTCATTTCCGCTGATTGAATAGAATGGATACCCTTTCATCCCCACTAAACCGCCTGCGTAAAAGTCGAAGAAGTCCGGGACTTCCCGTCCGAAAATCGTTCCTGCACGAATCGTGAAAGAGAGAGTGTGCTTCCACAACGGGAGTTTCAAATGTTCCGTGTACCGAATCTCTGCTTTCCGTATTGTGTAAGGAACTAGTTTTAATTTAATGCCGGTTTCCGTCGCTTCAAATTCCGATGATCCCGTCGAATCCTCCGAAACAAAATCAGCATATTCATTGTGGAGCTTCAAAGAAAATGAGCGTCCGATCGGATTAATTTCGCTCGTACGGGAAGGGATGACGCCGGAGGCAGAATAAGCGAGCGATAGATTTTTACCGGAGAAATAGACCTCGGAAGAGGCGGGCACCAGCAAAGCGCTGCTTTTTACAAGAAACGAACTCAACGCACTGCTGTACTGACTGTAGGTAAACCCTAGCGTCAAAAGATCGTTCGGACTGAACAGATGTTGTTTGAGAAACAAGTCAATTTCAAACAGACTATACGTCACATCGGCTGATGTTTCTTCGAACTGTTCAACAATGGTAATCTTCTCATTCGTTCGTTTTCGTGTTACATTGTAAACTTCAAATGATAACGTCGGATAGTGTCCGAACGAAGAAAAACCCAATAATCGATCACGATATTCAAAAATTAAAAAGAGATCACGCTCAAGATTCTGATTAATCGCCGCTCCTCCGAACATGCTAATTTTATCAATCATGTCGGATGAAATAAAATAAAATCCCGGTTTCAAGAAATCGAGACCGCTGCTTTTCGTATTGTAATTATCAATTCTTAAAAACGGAATGAGCGCAACACTGCTGTAAACGTTCTTATACGTTGAACTCTCTTTTGGGGATAGATTGTTGTCGTCATAGTTCCTCAATGCTGCATAATCATATGCCCCGTCGGAAACATTGTTCGGCTCCGGCCTTTGATAGATGTATGATGAAGTTGAAAAATCTCCGTGTGCGGGATTTTTCAGCAAACGCAATTTATATCCTTCGGACGTATAGCCCGCGTAGAGAATTGAACCGTTATCGCTGATCGTGGGTGTAAAGGCTCCGCCGACAACGTTTGTCAATTGTTCAATGTTTCGGGAGGCAAGATCCAAACGGTACAAATTAAAAATTCCGGTTCTGTCCGACGAAAAGAGTACGGATGATCCGTCGCGTGAGAACACCGGATCCCTCGCATCGTCCTCTCCCTCGACAAGAAATTCAACAGCACCTCCCTCTTTCGGAACCCGCGCAACATCCTGCCCGTCCTTCACAGAAAATCCAAACACAATCCAATCACCGTCCGGCGACCATCTGGGTTGATATGTCTGTTCTCCATTCGAATATGACGTGAGCTGACGGAAATCATTTCCATTGCTGTCAACCGTCCCGATGTTGACCGTGCCGTCATGCTGATACGTAAATGCAAACCGTGCACCGTCAGGAGAGCGTGAAGCACTGATGGCGCGAAGGCCATGCGTTATTCTTTTTTCTTTCGATTGCCGCAGGTCATACTGATAGATATCGGAAATCTGTGAACCGTTCGGATTCTCATGAGAATGTTTGGTGTAGAATATAGTTGATCCGTCCGATGACCAGGAAATTTGCGACCGGACACCGCCGATCAGTGTCGATTCTTTTTCTGCATCCATATTTATCAGATACAAGGATGAAAGACCCAAATAATCGGACCGTTTATTGGACGTGAACGCAAATCTGTTCCCGGACGGAGCAAACGACGGATTCAGATTTCCAAAGCCCGTTTCACCGCCGGCACCCTCATCCGTTCCGATCACAATAGACGCGCCTTCGACGAGATTCTTTTTCACCGGTGCAATATTTCGATGATATCTCGCTGTAATTGTGTCTTTCCATTGGTTGTACAACGCTGCGCCGGATATTCCGAGCGTTCGTTCAATCGATTGATCGATCATGATGTTGTCGAGTCGCGAAATACCTTTGGCGATTTTAGGAATGGCGTCGTGTCCGTACGTTTCCGAAATAAATTGTGTTAATGCAAATCCAGCATTGTAGGAAGATTCATTTCCCAGGGAAGTTTTTCCGAAGACGCTCATCTCGCTCCACGAGAGCATGGCGTTGTCCAGCACATACGACCGAAGAATCATGTCGCGGTGTGAATCCCAAAAATCATATCCCAATTCGGGCCGGTTATATTGTGCAACACCTTCGGCAAACCAGCTTGGCACGACAAAACCGGAAATCGGATATGACACGACGGTGTTCGGATATCCGTATAAAACATCCTGCCGCCGCTCCTCTTCGTAATTCAGCCATTGAAAATAAAATCCGGGAAACCGTCTGCCGAATTTCATCGAGGTCTGAATCTGAACGATGTGCGTAAATTCGTGCGTGATCACATTGCGGAGCCAATTATGCGTCCCGCGAAAAACAAAGTCGAGTGACGGCGCCCAGATTTCAATTTTGTTATCGTAAAAATACGCCGCACCGTTGGAATAATCGTCGTAGTCTTTAATAACAAAATTGACCTTGTGGTCGGGTTCATGCTGGTACAGCGAAGTGACGGGACCGTAGATGTCTTCGGCGATGGCAGCAACGACATTAGCGGTTCGTTCGGCACCTTGATGATAATGAATCAGAAAGTGCGCTGTTTCAATCGTTCGCCATTTCAGTTCACCGTGGTTGTAATGCTCCTCCTGCGCGGTCAACGTTCCTGACTTCAGAATCGCCAGGGAAAGAATGATGAATATTTTCGTCCGCGCGTTTCCGATCATTATTTCACCACCGCAATCTTGACGATCCGACGAGCCTCTTCACCATTGCCCGCGGCAGTGATCTGAGCAAAATAGATTCCGCTTTGGATATTGGAAACATTCCACTCCAATTCGTTGTCGATACCTGTGATATTCGGTCCTTGCAGTTCTTCAACAAGCTCGCCTGCAAGATTTACAATCGTTATTTTGACAGTTGCCGGTTTTCCGAGGAAATACCGGATGAACGTCGACATACCGTACACCGGATTCGGCCAATTGTATGCAAGCGGTGCGGGAAGCAATTCAGACGATCGGGGTCCTGATGTTCCGGCGAACAGAGAATAATTTGAGTGGAAATGATTTCCTAAATAATTATCCCAACGGATATTTGCCGTGTCGAATAATCCCGGAACATTCCAGACATAAATGGAAGTATCTGTTGACGCTGCGATCAGTTTCTCTCCGATCAGAACCGGCGTTGAAGAGATGCCGCCCGTCTGCAGCGGAAAACCGTTAATTCTCTTTCCACCCGATGTGTATCCATACAGATGTCCGTTCGTGCTGCCGAACAGTACCGCCCATTCATTGCCTGTTTTTAATTTCACAATAAGCGGCGAACCGACGATTGATCCGCCGTCCGTCACCGGCAGCGGATAATTTTCCCTCACTGCACCATATTCGTTCACACAATACAATCCTTTATCCGTACCGACCAACACTTCAAGCCGATTATCCCCTTCAAAATCTGCAACGGCGATGGAAGATGTAACCTTGCCGAGTACATTTCTTGTTTCGGAATGAAGACCGGGTGCAGCAAATGCACCGCCGTTAACGAACGCGGGAAAGAACAGAGCTGTCCGTGATCCCTGAAATGATACCTGCGTACCGGATAAAATTTCTTTGCCGGAAAAATGGACTGTACCAGGTGAAAAAATATTTTCGGACGAGAAGACGGTCGTAGTTCCCTGCCGACGCGACAAATATCTCGGAATATCGGCAACAAGCACGTTGGACGATCTCGTCAGCACCGAACCTGCCGGATTATAGGTCAACGTTGACAATTCTTTTCCAGCGGTGCCGAAGTGCAGGGAACCGTTGTTTGCCTGATCATACAGCAGCGGCGTCGTTATCGCCGATGCCGATGCATACACTGCAGTCGTGTCTGCTGCAACTGCCGATTTGTTGACTGAAGACAATAAATAAATCGATTTTCCGGAAATGCCGGCAAGTCCGCGAAACATCGGACCGGAGGCTGGATCACCGAATGCCGATACGACAACCGGTTGTGTTCTTCCTCCGACGGGAGAAAACAAACCTGTGGTATTGTTGAGATACGGAGTGAGATTCTCATGAAACACATAAATTGAGTCGCCGCATGTATAAATCAATTCCTTCGTGCCGTCATTGTCCAGATCAGTAGCAAGCACACCGTCATCATTGGTTGTTTTTGCATTGAACCGCTTGATAATCTTCATTGTGCTGATGGTTCCGCCGCCCGACCGTACTTCGAACGTCATTCGAGGAGATTGCGCCGAAAAGTTTTTCAACGAGATGTTCGTTTTGGCAAGCGTATTGCTGAGAGAATTAGGAAATGTTGTTTCCGAAAATTCATTTTTGTAATCGGGAAAAATATTTCCGCTGAACCAGTAATCAATCGGTGAACCATCCTCGCTTCCGGAGGCCGGATCGCCGAAATTATACGATTGTCCGATATCCTGCGAACCATCCGCCTCTTCAAGATCCACACCGCGCCGCGCTGGATCGGCATTGACGGCATTGGCTGCAATATTTTTTTCGATAACCTGCTCATCAATATGCCAGATCAGTATGCCGCCGTGATATTGATTGTTGGCATTGATCAGGCCGGGAAGACTCCAGTCCGGTTCATCAACATCGAGAATGACACCGTACACCGAATCGATATTTGACGAGTAAAAATAATCGTGATCCTGAGTAAACGTTTTTGTTATTGTCTGTCCGTTCCACCGCATTGTTACGGTCTGTCCGTTTGCTTTCGCATCCCTGTGCCTGTTCTCGACGAGAAAATATTCTTTGGCACTGATCGGAATCCTGTAGATCGTATCGTTTCCGGTATTATGAAGTCCCGCTGCAGGAATTGCCAGAGTGGTATTTACCGGTGCTTCAATCGGAGTTGTCCAGCCAAGGTATGCTTTTTCCCATGCACTCGGTTCCGGCGGAGCTGCACCCATAAAACTGAAAATCGATTGTCCGTCCATCAAACCGAACCGTCCGATCGCTGACTTTCCTGTTTTGGTATCGAACAGGTCGGGAAGACCCAAATGGCTTCCGATAGTGGCTGCAATCAATCCGTTCATTCCGAGTTTCAGAACAATGTCGCCGCCGACGGAAGGAATTTTTCTCACTTCTGTTTCCGGAAGGAGCGCCGTATTTGGAATTTTAAATGAAGAGTTTTTCAATTGCACACCCTGATACGAACTGCCGAACAGTGTGCGCATCGCTTTCAGACTGAAATAGAGTGACGGGAGATCGAGCGGTGTAGGGTCGAAGCCGAGTGCCGCGCGGAGATCGATATCCTTTCCAACGCCGGCATGAAATATTATGAACAGGTCAAACTGATCGAACGGAAATGAGGGGTGAAGCGAATCTGCCGCTTTCCACGACTCTTCAATCAACAGGCCAAGCGGACCATTTCCGGCAACAGGAGCATATTCTTTCATTTGTTTGCCGACTGTGACGATGTTCGGCAACACTGTCGATGCTATATGCTGTTTTCCGTTCGATGCTTTTGCAAAATAATTTCGTGCGAACGTCATATGGTCGGCAAAATAAGCCGAGTCATGCGGCGGAGCGTCAATAATCCGTTCGTTCGATGTTGTCAGATCGAACTGTCCGTTCCCGGAAGTACGCGAATCATTATCGGGCTGGAATTGTACGCGTAAGACAAGCACGTGCACTGTATCTGCGGCGGCGAGCTGGCGCTGTGCCGGAACGGCAGCTTCTGCATGCAACGGATGCGAAAGTTTCTGAGCAGCGAGGAACTGCACCGACATACACGCAATAAGGATGATATGTTTCATTGAACGCACGATAGGTAAGTCTCACACCGGTGCGGAATTTTTTCCGCACCGTAGAACACCGGCGGGAACCTGCTACAGCATCCCGCCCCATAAAATGAGCAGCGTAAAGCGGAGTGTTTCAGACAGCGGATGATTCTCTTCGCTTGCAGAAATATAGCTGAAATCAAATCCATAGATGTCATACCGCAGTCCGGCGCCGAATGTGAAGAAATTTCTGTTGCCGTTTTTCGGATCTTCCCAGAAGCGGCCGAATCGAATAGCCACCTGTTTATTGTACCAGTATTCGAGTCCGAAGGAGCGGTTGATGAATCTCAAATTATCATCCAATGAATTTCCGGTAAACGACGTGATGAGCGACTTCGGAAGTTCATGGGATGCACCGTTTGGTCCTTTTTCCCGAAAGACCATCAGTTTAGAAAAATCCAATGCGATGGTCAGACTGTTGAATTCATCCTTCAGCGGAATAATTCCGAATCCGAGCCGTAACTGCGTCGGAAGCGGATCTGCCTGCGCTGCATCAATGTACGTCACTTTGGGTCCGAGATTGGATAAATTCATCCCGACACTGAAATGATCGCCGATATCCTCGTCAAGGAACGGGATGATAAGCGATTTTGGTTTGTACAGGAATCCGATGTCAAAACTGAATGTATTCGCAATGCCGTCCCCCTGCTCCTGTCCCGCTCCGATAGGAGAAAGACTGCTGTTGATGTATCGAAGATTTGTTCCGATACCGAAATCACGGGAGAGCTGAGTTCCGTAGCCGACCGTGACGGCAACTTCAAAACCTTTGAACCTGCCGATCTCCGTAGGATCTTTTTCGGACGTGATGATGAATTCGCCGAGATTTAAGTACGTGATGCTCGAACCGAACGTACCGCCGAATTCGGGAAGTTCCTGCTTTATGTTGAAATAATCGTAAAACAGGTCGGAAAGATTGAATTGAGGAAGCCAGTTGGAATGCGTGATGCTTATCTCACCGCCTGATTGAAATGCAAGACCGGCAGGATTCCAATGGATCGATGCCGCATCGTCCGCTATGCCGGTTCCTGCTTCACCCATTCCGCTTGCCCGGGAATTCGGTGCGATCAGTAAAAACGGAACGGCGGATGAACCCGCCTGCGCAACCACTGACTGCGCAAATCCCACCAGCAAAATAGCCAGGCCAACTGCGCTATACATTTTTTTCATGTACTGCTCCTCAAATATTGAATATGAATATAGTTAATAAAGTTCTTTCTTACCAGCCTTGAGCACGGACACAATCACCGTACCACCGCCATTTTCCCTATTGCTTCGCTCGTAAATCGGCCGTCGATCGTCTTTGCGATGACCTTATAAAAATATATGCCGTTTCCCACTTCATCACCGTCACGATCGGTCCTGTCCCACCCGATTCTGACAAACCGGTCCGGTATTGAAAAATGCTCGATGGTCCGAATCAATCTTCCGGCAACAGTAAAGATGGAAATTGTCACATCGATCGGAATCAGTTGATTATGCTGAAACGTAAACATGGTGCTGGTCGATACAGGATTCGGAAAATTATATAACTGCTGAATCGACAGCGTACTGCTCGGTGCAACGGCAAAAAATGTTTCTGCCGATGATGAATTATTATAGACGTCCCACGCCCTTACTTTGATCGAGTGATTTCCCTGGGAGAGTCCTTCAAGCTGAACTTCGGCAGAACCTTCCTGATAACTGTCTATGGTTCCTTTATAATACGCCGTCAGATCGATGCTCTTCGTACTCCCGTCGATCCACGCTTCCAACCGGTGTCCGATACTGTTTGTTGATGAGTTGATTCCGCTGCTGTCTTTCAATGAGACGAACAATTTCGGATTTTCCGAAACAACGTCACCCGGTCTGAAGTTTGTGTTGTCGAGAAAAATGGTGATCTCCGGACCTGCAGAATCAGGCGGTGCGGAAAGATTTGAACCGCCGATAATCACCGACCGGTTGAATCCTCTTCCGTCCGTCGATGTATTGGAAAAGTATATTGATATTTTTCCGCGCTGATTGGCATAGGAAATATCCTTCGGCACGATGAACGACGCGGTTACCGTACCGTTGGAAACCGTAGCTGTTCCGCGGTAGATGACAGATCCGATTTCTTTATAAGAAAATCCCGGCACCGCGGAAACAGTTTTCGTTCTCTCGGCATCGTTGATCGTCAGCGATGCCGTACCGTTGAATCCGGTCATAACTCCGTTTGCAGAATCCCGAATGGTCCCCTTGATGATGATTTTTTGAAGCGCCAGCATCGTATCGGCCAGTGCACCGTCCGCAGTCTGGACCGAATCAACGGAGAGCCGTCCTGAAGGCGCCGCCAGTGTAATCGTCGGATCACCCAGAAGAAAATACTTTTGTTTGTTTTCGAGGTAGAAGACGGCGCTGAGTGAATTCTTCATCAGCAGGTACGCATCTCCGACCCGAATTGTCGGTGAACCCGAAAAGAGAAAATCATAAAATTTCTGATTTGTCAATGCATTTTCATTCGAATAGACTGCTCTCGTGGCGCTCAGGACGCCAATCGCTCCTCCCTTCCGGTTCAGCACCACTTCTTCGGCAGAACTCGGTTCACCGGCTTCGTCAAACCGACCCCAATCACATGTCGCTGCAACGATAAATGTCAGCTTTTGGGAATTGACAAACTGGCTCCGTGTATCGTCCAGCGTCAGAATACTTTCATGCGCCCACACTTTCGGATTCCCATGTCCGACAAAATTCAGCAGCAGTGTTCCCTCGTTGTTCACCTGATTCAATATCGCTTCGCGCACTGCTGGTTTTCTTCTTCCGGATGAGGAAAATACCGTAGGATATTCCTCCATATAGATCCGCTTGGCATCAAAATCCCTTGCCAGCACGATACCGGCAATTGATTCGGTCTGATAAATGTGATCGCTTTCCGATTGATTTTGAGGAGTCCACATATCGTCGGCAACCAGCGTCACAAGATTTTTCCATTCTCCCTGGGGCAGTGCCGTTTCGTAAAGAATAATTTTATCCACCAATTCTTTTGCGTCTGCTGCAGTCCGCGGCGTCAAACGTCCGTGCGCAAATGCCACCGTTGTGGGTGACGAAGGATTGATATACGAGAAGAAATCCTCATTGGCGTACGAACTGATTTTGACGTTTGATTCCGCTGTTTCGTATGTCGGCACCCAGGATCGGTCATTTCCGATGATACTGCGGTAATCGTAGCTGCCGTCACCGAAAAAGAGAACGTAGCGGGGCGGAACCGTCCATTGCTCAACAGCATAGCGCAGAAAATCTCTTACGGCTGAAGGATCCGGCATGCCGATGCCGAATTCATTAAAGAGCGTATCAACGTCGATGACGGCGGTCGAGATCTTTTTGGATCCCGGAAGCGATTCTTTATGCTGTTTCAATCTCTGCGCTTCGCTTTTAAAATCATTATGGGTGATGATAACGAATTCCGCTCCACCGTGGGCATGCAGGTTGGAATTGGGAATTTTAACGAAAGCTTTTGGCGTCTTAAACTGATCTGCGGTGCCCGCCCAGTAACGGCGAATTGCACCGGACGAAAGCGTATCGGTGACCGTACACGATCCGGTCTGTTGCTGCAACTGGTACTGCATCCGCCGCACCGAGTTCATCTGCGAATATTCATAGACGAACAAATCGTTATGGGAAAATCCGTTCAGTTCAAACGTCACCGTTCCGGACGTATCGGGAGAAGAAAACATCAGAAGATTATTCACGGCGGAAAGTTGACGGGTATAAAATATCCGCAGCCAACCGATGAATCCTGAGGAGATGCTGCTTGAAGAATTGTATGTAAACTTGACATTGCTTCGCTCATCGGTAAGCGAAGGAACAATCACCGCCTGTTTTATATCCGGCCACGCATAATAATGATACCCGTCAAAATCCACAGGAGCCATAAATGCGGAGGCAAGTGATTGGCCTGATTCATCCACCGATATGGAGGACGACACGGTGGCGCGGCCAAAAACCTGATAGCGGTACGTTACTGGAGTACCAGGCACCCAGCCGAACAGTTTGCTGCTTACCGTTCGCGATTCGCCGGGATTTATGGGAGCACTCACCCATTCCAGTCCGGATTGATTAAAATTAAATTTGTCTTCGTCGAAGAACACCTTTGCGGGAGTCTGTTTCAGTCTCGCGCCGGAAGAGGGTGCGATCACCGCTTGCTGAACGCTTTTTACCGGAGCGGACGATCCGACACTGAGAAAATAAAAATTACTGAACGTGTAGGGATTGCCGTAGTGGGAAAATTGTTTTTGCACCGGATCATAATTCCATCCGTTGATTCCCTGTCCGACAAACAGGATGAAATCTTCCTGATCGAATTTGCCGTTGCCGTTTTTATCGATATAATCAACCGCGATCTGAGGAAGATCCGACGGGCGGGATACGGCAAGATTCTCGGGGATTATCCTTCCGTCAGCACCGAACAGTTTTACATCGGTGATAGAACCAAGCGAAGACGGATCAATGCCCAACGATCGAAGATACGGCGCATCAATTTTATACACTCCTTCTTCATTCACTTCCAGCTTTATCCAGGTTCCGGAAGACAGAACCGAATTTGCAGCGAAGACCGTTTTATATTTCCGGGTGGCCGGCGACCAGAGCATGGAAGCAGAGTAATTGATCAGCGACGCCTTCGCCCAGTCAGCATTTCCCGACCTGATGCCGGAGGGGATTCCGGAACCAAAATCGATCCGAACGACAATCCGTGAATATTTTCTCAGTGTGCGTGAGGAGGAGAGATATTGATAGGGCTGGATGGAAAGATTTCCCACAACAAATCCTTTCACTTCCGCAACATCATTTAGCGTTACTATTGATTGCGGATACCATGTGCCACCGGACTGAAATGCTTCCCGGTAGTTCAGGTTCATACCGCCAAGCGAATCAACGCCGGAAATTTCCGGCATCGGCGCAAGCCGGTAGGATGAGATCGTTTCAAAATCCGAGCTTACGACAGTTACCTGATGTCCTTCAAATCCGGGCAAAGCGACCAACATTGTTCTCGAACGAACATCTTCGGCGCCCGGCTGATTCAATCTGTAAGGAACGGAAAATTTGAATTGCGGCACCGAATATTCCCTTCCGTCAATATCGATTTTCTTGTCTACGGTGTACTGCGGGCGTAATTCCAGTGTAATACCACTCCTGTCCGACGAAAGCACCGTTACGTCGGGATAGAGCGGATGCGGTTCTGCAGCAAGCAGAAGAGCACAAACCATTATCAAAAGGAATATATATTTGGCCATAATGAAAAATACCGAATCATGAGATGTCTTCACCTTCACGTTCGGTACAATAAAAAAGCAACGAGTATAAACGTTAAAGGTGTCAACGACGTAAACTGACCTACAACCTTTAACAAAAAATCTATACTTGTTGCTCCTTGTGGAATTAATTATTTTCTTCTCTACAAATATAGAGAAGGTCAAATGGTTTGTCAACTGTTTTTTCATCATGATGTACTTGCAATCCGGGCAGACTTTTGTATAGATTATCGGGAATATTCACATTTTTCACTCACAGCTATGTTGACTATGTCATGCGAACAGCACTTTTTCCGTTCATCATCTTCTCTGCTATCATGCTGAATGCCCAGCCCTCAATCCGGTATACGCTGTCGATGCCGAAACCTCATAATCATTTGTTTGAGGTCACCATTAGGATCAGCGACGTCACATCGCCGACGCTCGATCTTCACATGGCGGCATGGCGCACCGGCAGGTATGTCATTATGGATTTTGCAGGCGGTGTTCAGGAATTCTCTGCTCAGAATGGATCTGGCAAAACCCTTCCCTTCAAAAAAATCGACAAGGACACTTGGCGTATTGAAAAAGGAAAAGAAAAAACTGCGCTCATTACTTATAAAGTATTTGCCAATGAATTCAATATGCGCACGAGGGAGCTTAACGGGGAGCACGCATTTTTGGATCCATTGGCTGTGTTCATGTACGTCGACGAACTGAAAAATGTACCGCTTCAGCTCACGGTTGTCCCGTACGGCGACTGGAAGGTCACGACCGGTCTTGAAGAAGTGAAAGGACTGCCATTGACGTACTCCGCGCCTAATTTTGAATATTTCGGAGACTGTCCCATCGAAATCGGCCGGCAGCAGGATTTTACATTCGACGTGGACGGTGTTCCGCATATCATCAGCATGTACGGTGAGGGATCCTGGAAGATCGATTCGCTCATTTCAGATATCAAAAAAATAGTAGAGGTCACAAAACAGTTCTGGGGCGTCCTGCCGTACAAGAAATATGTTTTTTTGATCCATTGTCAGCCGAATGCGCGGGGCGGTACGGAACATATCAACTCCACCGTCATGGGAGTGCAGCCGTTCTCATTTTCGGATCCAGCTGCATATCAAAACTTTCTCAGTCTAGTCTCTCATGAATTTTTCCATACCTGGAATGTGAAGCAATTGAAGCCGGCGTCGATTGCTCCTTATGACTTTTCCAAAGAAAATTACAGCGAGGAATTTTGGGTAAGCGAGGGATCTACTTCGTATTATGACGATCTGATGCTCGTCCGGTCGAAATTTATCCAGCCGGACCGATACCTGAATATTGTCACTCAAATGGTCAACGCAGACAGATCACGGTACGGCAACACCGTCCAATCACTCGCCGAATCAAGTTTTGACGCGTGGATTAAATATTGGCGTTCTCGTCAGAATTCGAACATTGCGGAGAGCAACTATTACGAAAAAGGATCGCATGTGAGTCTTCTGCTCGATCTGGAACTCCGTCATCGGTCCAAAAACAAGTATTCGTTCGATGATGTCCTCAGAACGATGTTAAAACGTTTTCCCCCTTCTAAAGGATTTACCAACGATGATCTGAAAAAAGTTTGCGAAGAACTTGGGGGCGGCAGTTTTCATGAATTCTTCAAAAACTACATTTTTGGTACCGCGCCTCTTCCCTGGGATCAGACTCTCGCATATGCCGGTCTGGAATTGGCTCCGAATGAATCTGCTCCGCCGGTCGGCCTCGGCATCACTTTGTCCGAAACGAACGGCAGGTCAGTTGTCACTTCCATCCTGCCTGGATCGCCAGCCGACCTTTCCGGACTCGAATTACAGGATGAGATCATTGCGTTGAACGGGTTCAAATTCAGAACATCTGATCTGAAACCGAAACTCGGTCTGATGAAAGCTGGAGATACTGCCACACTTCATCTGTTCAGGAACGAGAAGATAAAAGAAATCAACGTTTCCCTTGCATCAGTCGGAGCTGTTTCGGTCACAGTACGAAAAATGGACAATCCCGATGAACTGCAGAAATCGATATATGACCGCTGGCTTGGTATTTCTCAGTAACAAATGACGGTCTTAATTCAGGTCGTTCTTCGGGTGTTTCACCTTACGATCTTTGAAATTCGGCAAATTTTCCGTATCTTTGTGCAGTTGAGAAATTCCTTCACAAAGATTGGGAAGTATGTCCAAACCTCTTAATATCCTCTTCATATCGAGCGAAGCAGAACCTTTTTCAAAAACCGGCGGTCTGGCAGACGTATCAAGTGCACTCCCTAAAATGATTAGAGAATTGGGTCACGATATTCGTATCATGACCCCGCGCTATGGTACGATCAGCGAACGGAAATTTAAATTGCATGATGTCATCAGATTAAAGGAAATTCAAATTCCTGTCGGAAAAGATGATTTGGTTGCAAGCGTAAATTCCTCCTTTATCTCGAGTCTCAAAGCAAAAGTCCAGGTCTATTTCCTCGCAAACAAGGAAATGTATCATCGGCAGGGTTTATACACCGATCCGAAGACCAATAAGGATTATCCCGACAACGACGAACGGTTTATCTTTTTCTGCCGCGGTGTATTGGAAACCTTGAAAAAGTTGGGATGGCAGCCAGACATCATTCATTGCAATGACTGGCAAACCGGTTTGATTCCCGCCTATATGAAAACGATCTATAAGGACGAACCGACGTTCAAAAACATTAAGACAGTCTTTACGATTCATAATCTTGGCTATCA
>CAZQSI010000013.1:0-9268 GCA_964596155.1 uncultured Chitinophagaceae bacterium | reverse complement strand
CTTCAATACAAGGAAGGTGTTCCGGTCATCGGCTGCATCACCAGACTGGTCGATCAAAAAGGGATCGATTTGATCAAAGAAATAGCGGACGACATGCTGAAACTTGATGTGCAGTTTATCATGATCGGACAGGGCGAAAAACGATATCACGAATATTTCGAGACGATCAAGAAAAAATATTCAAAAAAGGCCGGCATCATGTTCGGCATGAACGAAGAGATCGCTCATTTGATCGAAGCGGGAAGCGACATGTATCTGATGCCGTCGCGTTATGAGCCGTGCGGTCTGAATCAGCTGTACAGTCTGAAATACGGAACCGTACCGATCGTTCGGGCAACCGGAGGACTTGATGACACAATTCAGGATGTCGGCACCACCGGCAACGGCACCGGATTCAAATTCCAGAAATACGACGGGAAGGAATTGCTGAAAACGATACAGCGGGCCGTGAAAATGTACGGCGATCAGAAAACATGGCAAAAAGTGATGCGAAACGGAATGGCGAAAGATTTTTCGTGGGAATCATCGGCAAAAAAATATATCAACCTCTATAGAAGTTTGTTGAAATAGTTGATGAGCGGACAGAAGGATTTTGCGGTGTTTCTTGATCGTGACGGAACTATCAATGTTGACATTGATTTTCTCACTTCTCCACACCAGTTGCAACTGATCCCTCGCAGCGCCGAAGCAATACGGGCGTTGAATGATCTCAACATCCCCGTTCTTGTTGTAACCAATCAATCCGGTATTGCACGGGGACTCCTCACCGAGGAAGATCTCCACGCCATTCACCGTCGGATGGATGAAATGCTGAACGAACACGGAGCGTCCATTGATCAATATTTGTATTGTCCTCATCATCCGGACGGAATCGTAGAGCAGTATAAAAAAGAGTGCGAATGCCGGAAACCGAATCCGGGAATGCTGCTCGATGCGGAAAAGCGTTTCGGGTACAATCTGAAAAAATCATTTGTCGTCGGTGATAAATGGAGAGACGTGAAGACGGGCAAAGAGGTAGGATCAACAACCATCCAAGTGTCCACAGGTTACGGAACTGAAGAGAAAGAACTGGCAACTGCAGTCAGGGATCACTTCGCTGCCGACTTGTTTGATGCTGTTCAAATTATTACATCAATCGTTAAACAATGAATCATTTTTTTGCACTTCTTCTCTTCGCATCATTCCTGTTCATCGGCCTGTTCACCGGCTGCACGGAAAAACCTGCATCGATCGGCAACGGTCTGACAAATACGGACGGTAATTTCACCATTGCCGATACATCATTCATCTCGGTCCGCGATACGTCGTACCGGGTAACGCTGACCGCAGGATTCGGATTGAGCAATCTGGCCGGCCGCATTTCTCCCGCTGAAGAAGCCATTACATTAATCAAATTTCTGCCCGGTACGGCAATCAGTGTGCTTCAAGGTGCCACCATTGATACGGCGGAAATGCGCCTCACCGTCAATTACAGATTCTTTCCGCAATCTCCGAAAGTGACATTTTCTGTCGTTGAAGTGTTGTCCTCATGGTCACAAGAGTCGTTCTCCTCCGACTCGCTGCCGATGCTGATGCTTGGGACGAAGAACGTCGGAGAATTTTCGGACTCAATGTCGTACACATCCGTCACCCGCGCCATGCTCGATACTCTCGAAATTCGGAAATGGGCAAATTCCTTTCTGGATTCGTCTGCTGCCCGCTTTTATGGATTTGCACTTCAGGCACCTGCTGGAATCAACACCGGCATCATCGGATTCAGCACATTCAGCAACTTTACCACATTTGTCCCCCAACTTTTTATCCGGTATACGAAAAACGGCGTCCGTGATTCCGTTACGTTTTTTTCCGGCGAGGATACCTATGCGGCGAAATACAGCGGTTCATCAATATTTCAACCGCTGACCGTCCGGGGAGGATTCGGTATCCGCTCAAAAATCACTTTTGACTTAAGTTCATTGCAGGACAAGCCGATCATCAACAGCGCAACATTGAATTTAACGATGGACACCGCCGCAAGCTTGCTCAGCGGATACTCTCCCGACACCGTTACCGCTTTGCTCGGAATGTCTGCCACAGACACCGATCTCTCCGATTCCACGATTTTTGTTTATGGATTCAAAAAAGCAGTCAGCGCGGGTCAACCGCCGGTCTATTCGTTTAATCTCACGCGGTTGACGGATTATTGGGTTCGGTCGGTGAAACCAAATTACGGATTAACCCTTCGTTGGGGAGCAGAATACGGCACTGTGGAAAAAGCGGTCTTCTACTCGTCATCCGCGGCCAATGCATCAACTCGCCCGACCTTAAACATTATTTATTCGAAAAAATAATATGAAAAATATTTTTGCATTGCTGCTGATGGTCACGGTCGGATATGCCGGCAAAGGTTCCGTATATTCGCGGTACGGCGTCGGCGACATCAATACGTTTCTGAGCGGCAAGAATATCGGGATGGGAAATACCGGGTTGGCTCTCTTCGGTGAGACACACATCAATTTGGTAAACCCGGCCTCCGCTGCTTCCATCAACCGCACGTTGTTGTCAGCCTCCTATCAATATAAAAATTTTACCTCTGAAGATGCATTCGCCAAGTCCATTATCGGCACAGGAAGCATCAACTCCTTCGCATTGGCCTTCCCGGTGTATGAGCCGAAAAAAATGGTGCTGACGCTCGGTATGGTTCCTTTTTCATCAGTCGGATATGATCTTCAAACAACACAAACGGTCGCCGGAAACAGTGTTGTGCAGAATTTCGAAGGACGCGGCGGTATTAATTCGGGACAGCTCGGAGTCTCTTATGCATTGAACAGCGATATCACGCTCGGCATGACGGCGCATTATCTTTTCGGATCGATTTATCGCGATCAAACTATCACGTTTCTCACGGGAAACGTTTTCGGCGGTTCATTTAATCAGCGATTCTCCACAAGCGGTTTCGGCGTAACACTCGGCGGTATCTATTCCGGCGTGGATAAAGCACTCGGCTTTTCAGATTCCAAACAGCTGAACATTGGACTGGCGCTTTTCTCGGGTTCTTCGCTTTCCGTTAACGAACAAACGCTCAGGAATTTTCCTACCGGTCAGGATACGGTTGCTCCGGGCGAGAAAACCATGCAGCTTCCCCTTCGCCTCTCTTTCGGGTCTGCATACCTGCTCAATAAAACCATATTTGCGGCCGATGTTCATTTTCAACATTGGGATAATTTTTCCATCGGCGGTATTCATCCCGCAGAGATCAACAACAGTATTCGGTTTAATGCCGGCGTCGAATTTCTACCCGTTTCGGATTTCAGCGGAGACGACCTCGTGAAGAGGATGTCGTACCGGTTCGGCGGATATTATCATCTGACGAATTTAAAGATGAACGGGAAAACAATTGATGAGATATTTGGCTCCGCCGGCGTCAGCTTCCCGATGAGTTTTGATTCACGCATTCATCTTGCTTTGGAATATGGTATCCGCGGCACAACAACATCATCGCTGATCAGGGATACCATCGTCCGATTCACCGTTTCCGTTTCCGCTTCGGAATTGATGTTCATTCAGCCACCAATCGAGTAGCATGTATGATAGCAATCGCAAGCGACCATGCCGGTTTCCGATACAAGGAGAATCTCAAATCTCTCCTTCAATCAATGAATCTGGAGTTCAAAGATTTCGGCACATTCTCCAATGAATCGGTTGATTACCCTGATTTTGCCCATGCAGCATCGGAGGCAGTGTCGTCCGGTGTGTGTGAACAAGGCATCATTATTTGCGGATCGGGTATTGGAGTATCCATTGTTGCCAACAAACATAAGGGAGTCCGTGCCGCGGCGTGCGAATCATACACCGCTGCTGAACTTTCCCGCCGGCATAACAATGCTAACATTCTCTGTTTCGGGGAACGTCTCGTCGGCTGGGGCGTTGCAGAAGATATGGTTAAAGTTTTTCTTTCCGCGAATTTCGAAGCCGGGCGGCATACCAAGAGAGTTGAAAAAATCCATTCATTAACCGGACGATAACCATGAATCACATCTCCCGATTTGATCCTGATATTTACGATGCCATAAAAAGCGAAGAGAACCGTCAGAATACAAAACTTGAGCTGATTGCATCAGAAAATTTCGTCTCCCGCGCCGTTCTTGAAGCGGCCGGATCGGTGCTGACAAACAAATATGCGGAAGGATATCCGGGAAAACGCTATTACGGCGGATGCGAATATGTTGATCTGGTGGAGAATATCGCCCGAGACCGAGTAAAGCAGTTGTTCGGCGCAGAATATGCCAACGTGCAGCCGCACTCTGGTTCGCAGGCAAACATGGCGGTCTATTTTACCTTTATCAAACCAGGAGACAAGGTGCTGGGAATGAATCTTTCCCACGGCGGGCATTTGACCCATGGAGCGGCAGTGAATTTTTCAGGGCAGATGTATGAATTTTCCGCATATGGCGTAAAAAAGGATACTGGCTTCATCGATTATGACGAAGTTGCAGATACCGCAAAAAAAGAAAAACCAAAACTGATTACCGTTGGTGCAAGTGCATATTCCCGGAATATAGACTATAAAGCATTTCGAGAGATCGCCGACTCCGTTGGCGCCTTTTTGTTTGCCGATATCGCTCATCCTGCAGGATTGATTGCTGCAGACTTGTTGAACGATCCGATTCCCCACTGTCATGTGGTGACATCGACCACGCACAA
This sequence comes from uncultured Chitinophagaceae bacterium, assembly GCA_964596155.1. Classification (GTDB taxonomy): domain Bacteria; phylum Bacteroidota; class Ignavibacteria; order UBA10030; family UBA8401; genus UBA8401. The sequence continues at coordinate 4,585 of CAZQSI010000013.1, read as the reverse complement.
AACATTGCGAGGACCTCGGGGCGGCATCATTCTCGTAGGGAAAGATTATGAAAATCCGTTCGGCATTGTTGCTCCCAAATCGGGAAGAAAAAAAATGATTTCCGAACTCCTCGATTCCATGGTCATACCGGGAATTCAGGGTGGTCCGCTGATGCATGTCATCGCCGCCAAGGCGATCGCTTTTAAGGAAGCACTGCAGCCCGATTTTAAAGTGTATGCCGCGCAAATCATTAAGAACGCCCAGGCTCTGGCTGCACATCTTATGTCAAAAGGATATATGGTTTGTTCCAGTGGAACGGATAACCATTTGCTTTTGCTCGATTTGCGTAACAAGAACATCACCGGCAAAGATGCTCAGGAGGCACTGGATGTCGCGGGAATTACCGTAAACAAAAACGGTGTTCCGTTCGATGACAAATCTCCTTTGATCACCAGCGGAATCCGCATCGGAACACCGGCTCTGACAACACGCGGAATGAAAGAGAAGGAAATGCAGGTGGTCGGAGATCTTATTGACGAAGTATTGAGCAACATGGGAAAATCAGAAGTGTACGATTCTGTAAAGAAGAACGTTGCTGAACTCTGCAGCGGATTTCCCTTATATTCTGACATGAAATAATGCCGAACGACCAGCTGCACACGGAAGAACGGGAAATGGGATTTCTCGATCACCTTGAAGAACTGAGAATGCGGATCTTAAAAGCCGTCATTGCAGTGCTGGTTGTTTCCATTGCCGCAGCCTTTTATGCTGATTTTCTTGTCCAAAAAGTTCTTCTGGGTCCGCTGCTGGCCGTAGGACTCAAAGCTCAGGTGCTGACACCGTACGGCATAATGCTGACCTATATGCAGGTAGTGGTGGTGGTCGGAATCATCGGCGCCATGCCTGTCATTTTGTTCCAATTTTGGAAATTTGTCGCACCTGGTTTGCTGCCGAACGAGCGGAAATATGCTTTCCGGATCGTGTTTTTTACCTCACTCTGTTTTTTGTCCGGTATCGCATTCGCCTATTTCATTCTCGTTCCGACGGCGTTGAAGTTTTTTTCGACATTCGGCACGGACATTTTCGAACTGAATATTGCAATCAACGAATATATCAGTTTTTTGCTCAGTCTGATTCTCGGCGCCGGATTTGTGTTTGAATTGCCGATGATTACGTATTTCCTGACGAAGATCGGAATTTTGAATCCGTCATTCATGCGGAAATATCGCAGACATGCAATTGTTGTCATTCTCATCATCTCTGCAATTATCACTCCGACGCCGGACATGCTCACACAAAGTCTTCTTGCGGCGCCGATGATGCTGCTGTACGAATTAAGCATTTTTATTTCACGATTTGCACAACGATCAACCACTAATGATACCGCGAATTGAAAGTATTGAATGAGTTTAACCGTTGCACATTCACTAAACGACATAAAAGCCCCGGTCGAAAAAGAGATTAAAGAGTTCGCCGGATTCTTTAAAAATGCCATGCGGTCGAACGTCTCGCTTGTCGATACAATCGCACGCTATATCGTAAAGCAAAAAGGAAAACGCATTCGTCCAATCGTAGTGTTCCTCTGCGCCAAAGCATGCGGCGGTATCAATCCCAGCACATACCGCGGCGCGACACTGGTCGAAATACTCCACACCGCCACCCTTGTGCATGACGATGTCGTGGATGACGCAGACACCCGCAGGGGACTTGCGTCAATTAATGCGGTATGGAAAAACAAAGTTGCGGTGCTGATGGGAGACTATCTGCTCTCCACAGGACTCATGATTTCCCTGAACCACGGTGATGTGTATTTTTTGAAAGTGACGTCCGACTCGGTACGACGGATGAGCGAAGGAGAAATCCTGCAGATTCAGAAAAGCCGTGAGTTGAACATTGACGAAGAAACGTATTTGACCATCATATCGAACAAAACGGCATCGCTGCTTTCCACCTGCTCTGAAATCGGTGCGGCAAGCGCTACAGAAGATGCCGGACAGCGGCGATTGATGAAGGAATACGGTGAAAATGTCGGAATGGCGTTCCAGATCCGCGATGATATTCTTGATTTCACTTCGCGGAAAAGCATCCTTGGAAAACCGATCGGCGGAGATATGAAGGAAAAGAAGATTACGCTACCGTTAATCCATGCGCTGAAGCAATCGTCGAAGGATGATGCAAAAAAAGTGTTAAAGATGATCAGGCAGGGAGCGTCGGGGAAAGATGTTGAATACATCGTCGATTTCGTTCAGCAGAACGGCGGAATCGCTTATGCCGAACAACGCGCCCAGAATTTTGGCGCTGCTGCAAAAGAATGTCTGAAGCCGTTTCCTGAATCGGATGCAAAAACATCCCTCGAATTATTCATCGACTTTGTAATGGAACGGGAAAAATAAACGACACCGCTCCACTCATTTTTTTACCGTATCGATACTTCTGCCGCTTTCGGTGTTGAAGGAATTACCCTCCGGGCCCTTACAAACCGCTTCAGATTATATTCGTTAAAATCCTCATCATTCGGATCAAAACTATTCACCTGAACTCTGCCGGACGAGTGAATATATTTTTTTGCACCGAGATAAATGCCGACATGAACGATTCGTTCAGGTTTTCCGCTCTCCGCTTTCCGTCCAAAAAACAACAGATCACCTTTGGTAAGATGTTCAAACTCTTTTCCCGGATCGACCGGTTCCCCCTGCTCTGCCTGTTGATTGGCATCCCGATTAAGCGATTGACCGTTGAGTAAAAAAACGGTCTTGGTAAATCCCGAACAATCGACGCCCTTTGTAGATGTTCCTCCCCACAAGTACGGTACACCGAGCAAATATCTTCCGGTCCGTTCAATATTCTCTGCTGCAGGAACTAGCTTTTTTCCCCAATCTTCATAGTCGATTACCGACGATCGTTTTATATAACCTGTTCGCCCATCCGCAAGTCCTGCTTTCATCCAATCGCCGCTTCGTCCCATATTTTTCAAAAGAGCACCTCCTGCCACATCGCACACCGGGAAAGATTCGGCCGACGGATTCTGAAGAAGGAATCCGATATGATCGGTCACAAAAAGTTTTTTTGACCGGTTCCAGTCATCGGCTGATTGTTCGGAAACCCTAATCATCTGATCAGCGTCGGCCCATCCTAGATATTTATCAGGTGATTGAATATAAAGCCAGCCCCCTTTTTTCTTTAATATTCGGACAATTGATCCCATCAGCACCTGCGTACCAAGTTCAGCACCTTCGCTCGGTTCACTGCGCATATTGGCGACACTGACGGTGATAATCCCGAAACGTTTCTCTCCGAGGTTTTTGTCAGGTAAGATTGAAATGCTGTCGATCACCTTGTTCGAAGCGCTTGCCAGCAGCGTCAGCAATTCTTCCTTCGCTGCAGGATGTTCCACATCACCCGTAACGACTATTGCGCTACCTTGATGATATGCTTTCACGGTGAAGACGGTTACCCGTTTATCCGGTGCATATTTTTTCTGCACTGCCTTGATATGCTCGGAGTAGGTATCGGCAGGAACTTTCTCAGTGCAGCCGTTACCCGCCATGAATACTAACACAGACAGAAAAATAAGTACCTTATTCATATTGTTGTTTTGCTTAATGAAATGATGAACTCCCATTCTTTTTCAGACACCGGTTGAACGGATAATCGTCCGATTCGAACGAGAGCCATCGAAGAAAGTGATTTGATGCTTTTTACGGTTGCAAGAGAGACAGGATGTTGAAGTTTTTCAATCCCTTTAATTTTCACCACAACGAGTTTTTCATTCGATGCCTCCGGATCCGGATATGGATTGGAAACAATTTCCGCTATACCGACGATCTGTTTTTCCTTACCTGTATGATAGACAAATGCTTTGTCTCCTTTTTTCATTGATCGAAGGTGCAGCAATGCAGGGGCAGCGGAGATACCGCTCCAGACCGTGATTTTTTCCTTCAGAAGATCATCAAACGAGTATTCAGAAGGCTCTGTCTTTATCAAAAAATATTTCATATTCCCATTAACGCATTTTTACAATTTTTGAGAGGCCTTCTATCTGTTTACTCCCTCGTTTTATCAAAACCTTGTATAAATACACTCCGTTCCCGATCTCATCGCCGTCCCGATCTCTCCCATCCCAATATATTTTATTAAAACCGATAATTCCCGGTGAACTGATTTCCTGGATCAATCTGCCTGCAACGGTAAAGATTTTGATGATCACTTCATCTGGATTTACCGGTCCGGCCAAATTGAACGTGAAATGCGTGCTCGATGCAAATGGATTTGGAAGGTTGTAAAGATCGAGAATTCGGAAATCGGTGGCAACATTTACATACAATAACATTGTATCCGAATAATTATCGGAAATATCTTTCGCCGAGAGCTGAATAACATTTTCACCCCCAGCAAGTTTCGGAGTCCATCGGATATCCGCAATACCGGGAGAGTTTGTATTGATAAGTTCTGCTGTTCCGTTGGTAAAAGGAACTTTACCGTTGTTCAACCTGATGACAAACATGGAAGTATCGGTCGGAAGCAGCGAACCGGGATTATTGTCCGAATAACGGATTCTGATCTCCGGCTGTTGCGCCACATAGTCTCCGTTGACAATCTGCAGTC
>CAZQSI010000012.1:31471-56189 GCA_964596155.1 uncultured Chitinophagaceae bacterium | reverse complement strand
TCCTCATTGACAAAGACTCCGACAATCGAGACTTTGCCGCGGATTTTATCCGCGATGGATTTGGCCTGTTCGGGATCGATCCACCGTTTGCTCTTCGTGTAAAAATTGAAACCAATTGCCGTCGCACCGTATTCAACGGCGGAGACCGCATCGTTTTCGTTGGTGATGCCGCATATTTTTATGAAATACGGACTCATCGGGCAGATCCACGCTCGCCGATTAACTCTTTGAGAGCTTTCCTTCTGTCGTTCTGCACCATCAGATGTTCGCCGACGAGTACGGCATCAAATCCTGCCTGCGCCAGGCGTTCGACGGTGTTGAAATTTTTTATTCCGCTCTCGCTGACCGTGGTGCAGTTATTCGGAATAAAATTCTTCAGCATCAGCGAGAGGTCGACATTCACGCTGAAAGAGTGCAGATCGCGGTTATTGATGCCGATGATGGTTGCTCCCGCTTCCAGAGCACGTTCGATCTCATTTTTGGAATGACACTCGACGAGGACGGAAAGCGAAAGATCTTCGGCGGTTGCAAGAAAAGATCTGATTTGCTCATCACTGAGTGCGGACACAATTAACAAAATTGCATCTGCACCCATCACGCGGGATTCGTAGATTTGATATTCGTCAATAATGAAGTCTTTTCGCAAAATCGGCAGAAATGAAGCATGTTTCGACGTAAGTACATATTCGGGTTTGCCGTGAAAAAATTTTTCATCGGTGAGGACGGAGACCGCATCAGCGCCCCCTTCCTTGTATTCTCGGGCTATTTTGGAAGGAACAAAATCTTTGGTGATAACCCCTTTTGAAGGAGAGGCTTTTTTAATCTCTGCAATGCAGGCAATACCTTCTTTTCTTTTCAATGCCGCTCCAAAATCCTCCGTCACGGGGCACTGCCATGCTTTTTCCATCAGCATATCAAATGTGACGGTCTGCTTCAGCGACGCAACTTCATGCTTTTTGAATGCAAGAATTTCAAGCAGTTTATTGTGCATCGTCGGACACCTTTTCTTCCGGCCGTATTTTAATTTTCACCTGCCGGATCCTGCGCTCGTTCTTTTTTACGACGACGAATGAAATGTTCTGATACGTTACTTCTTCATACAATTCCGGAATCCGTTCCGTCATTTTGTGTAAAAATCCGCTGATGGTGTCATAGCGAGAATCTTCCGGAATTGAAGTTCTGAATCGATCGTTGAAATCATGAATGCTCATGACACCGTTGATGATCGTTGAGCCGTCGATGGATGTTTCGACATCGGCCTGTTCTTCATCGTATTCATCCCTGATTTCGCCGACAATTTCTTCGATAATATCTTCAATGGTAATGATGCCTTCGGTGCCCCCGAATTCATCAATCACGATTGCCATATGCTGTCGATTTTTCTGAAGTTCCTTCAGCAGGACGCTGATTTTTTTCGATTCAGGCACCATGTACGCCGGCCGAATCACGTCCTGCAAAATTATCAGATCGCGGTGTTCCAGCATGCCGATCAGATCTTTCGTATAGATAATTCCGAGAATGTTATCGATTGATTCGCGATAGACGGGAACTCTGGTAAATCCCTGATCAATCAATGACTGCATCAGTTTGTCACGGTCCATCCGGATATCGACGGCAAAGACATCCGTCCGCGGTACCATGACTTCTTTCACCGTCGTATCGGTGAATTCAAGAATGCTTTTGATTAACTCATGTTCTGTTTTATCAATCGCACCGCTGCGTTCCCCTTCCTCCAATAACTGAATTACTTCCTCTTCAGAAACTTCGCTTTTTCGAAATAACGATATCCGTTTAAGAAATGATTGAAAAAATGATTTTTGCTGTTGGTCGTTTGACATACTGCCTATGAGTTGGTAAATGCTATAAGTTCGTCCAGCTTTTTACGCGCAGAACGTGTATCGATTGCCGCTTGTGCTTCGCGCACACCCTGTTTCACACTCTCCGCTTTTTCTGCAACATATAATGCGGCTCCTGCATTCAAAACGACAATATCCCTTGGAGCGCCTTTTTCGCCGTTCAAAATCCTTTCAATAATTTCCCGGTTCATGGCAGCATCACCGCCGGAGAGCGAAGCAATATCCGTCGTCTGAATTCCCACCGATTCGTGGTTGAATGTATATGTTGAGACCGTTCCGTTATTGACTTCGCTGATATGAGATTCTCCAATTGTGGAGAGTTCATCAATTCCGCCGTTGCCATGAACAACCATCGCACGTTCCGAACCAAGATCAAGCAGGACATTCGCCATAACATCAGTTAAACCACGGCTGAATACTCCGAGCAGCTGCCTGCGGGCTCCGGCGGGATTGGTGAGTGGTCCCAGAATATTAAAAATCGTCCGGATGCCGAGTTCTTTTCGAATCGGCGCGGCATGTTTCATCGCTCCATGCAGAGACGGGGCAAACAGAAAGGCAATGTGAATTTCATCCAGGCAGCGTTCTGTTTTTTCTTTTGACAGCTCGATGTTGACACCCAAAGCTTTTAAGACATCAGCGCTGCCGCATTTACTTGAAATTGCCCGGTTGCCATGTTTTGCAACTACTGCTCCGGCTGAAGAAGCAACAATAGCGGCTGCTGTTGAGATATTAAAGGTTCCCAAACCATCGCCGCCGGTTCCGCAAGTATCAATGACATGAGAATGCTTCGTATTGATCGCCGTTGCCATTTCCCTCATGGCAGACGCGGACCCGGAAACCTCCTGAACCGTTTCCCCTTTCATTCGAAGCGCGGTCAAATAGGAGGCAATCAATGCTGCGGAAGTGTTGCCGGACATGATTTCCATGACACAATCATACGCTTCCTGTTTGCTAAGGTCTGTTTTATCAACTAATTTATGGATACACTCTGAAATCATATCTGAATTTACTCTAAAACTCGTTGATATTCAATAAGTTACACGGATAAGGTATAATCCTTTTGCGGGTGCTGATTGTCCTGCTTTTGCCCTTTTTTTTGAGTCAATGATACCTGCAAACTCTTCCGGATTTGTGTGTCCTCTCCCGATATCGACCATTGTCCCGACCAGCGCCCGCACCATTCCATGCAGAAATCTATTCCCCCGGACGCGGTAATGAATTTCCTTACCATCGGTGAACCATCGGGATTCCGATAGAATGCAGCGAAAGTGTTCCACATCGGCATCGGTTTTGCAGAAAGCCTGAAAATCATGCGAACCGATGATTGATTGTGCAGCACGATTCATCAAATCCAGATCCAATTCATACCCCAATTGCCACACATACTTCCTGTCCAGCGACGTTTCATGATTTGTAATGCGGTAGAGATATTCCCGTTCTTTTGCGCTGTAACGAGCAGAAAATGTTTTTTCGACTTCCTGCACGCTGTGGACGACGATATCCTCAGGCAATGTTCCGTTGAGCGATCGCTTGAATTCATCGGTACTCATTGTGCTTGTCGTCAGTGCATTGGCAACCTGCCCGAGCGCATGTACACCGCTGTCGGTTCTCCCGGCACCGACAACGGATACAGGTGCCTGAGTAATTTGAGCAAATGACTTTTCAATTTCTTCCTGAACCGTTCTCCGCTGAGGCTGCCGCTGCCATCCTTCGAAATCGGTGCCGTCGTATTCAATAATGAGTTTGATATTCCGCATCATAGTAAAAAGCCCCGCTCTGCGGGGCTTCAATCAAAATCGGTGAACGAGATGAAGCATCAGGCCGTCAGGCTTTAATCCATTGTCGATGAGCGTTGACTCCAAATGCCACGTTCCAAGATCGCCGGCCGTTCTGTTGTTATACAATCGCGTCAGCCGGGCGGCATTTATTGCACTGATGATTCTGTTGACGACGATGGTTGCGATGATAAATTGAGAATTGTTCAGGACCCGTTCGCTTGACACCCGCATCGCTCTGTATTCTCGTCTGCTTTCATCAGTGTCCCACTTCCAATAATATCCGCTGTTAACGTCGTACACCTTGTTAAGTTCCCTGTCTCTTAGTTGTTTTTCATTATACTCATAGACATCATTAAAATTTCCGAGATTGACAAAGTACTGATCATCCTTGTTTGTATTTTGACTTCCCGCCCTTGCCGAAGCAAAATTCCTGGCATCGCGTTGTATCCATGTTCCGTATTGTCGAAAAGAAAAATAGGTCAGCCATAATCCCCCTTCGGCGATAAGCGAATATTTTCCCTCATCGAACGCATCGGCGTATAACTCTCCCATTCCCGGGAGAATCAACGAATAGAGAACAGCCACAGCAGGAGATTTCTTCTGTTCGGGGAATGGATTTGCGGATACCGACGATGTCATCACCGGTTCAGACAAACGAAAACGCAGATCAAATTGCTGCTGCTGCGCCTCAAGCAGACCGGCACCGAGCGCAACGGCAAATATCGCTATGACGACTTTCATACTACTCCTCCATACTGTACTATCTTCCATGTTGTCGCATCGTGCAGCGACCAAACGGAATGATTTTGTATTTGCTGTTGTTTGATGTGAAGTAGTATCAATGGCGCTGATGCGATCCTTACGAAATCAGAGATTGTGCTTGAAATGGAACGGGAGAAATTGCTGATTGCGCGGAGAGAATTTTCACAACCTCCGCAGAACATACTTCATCTTCGGCTGAACCAATCCGTACGACCGCCAGGGCATTTTCATATGACGGATGATATGGCACACTCACGCGGATATAATTATCCGTGTATCCCGAAAGCCTGTTACCCTCAATTGCGCTTTCAATCAAAACGGGACGCTCTTTGCCTTTATGATTCGCATAAAATGATGATTTCTTCATCATCCCGATTGATCGCAAAATATCGCTCCTCGAATAACGAATACGCGGTTCGACCGATCCCGAAAAATTGACCGACGGAGTGTTCGGCCGTTCTGAATAGGTGAATACGTGCAGGTAACTAACCGGAAGATCGCTGAGAAATTGGACCTGCTGATCAAATAATTCATCCGTTTCACCCGGAAATCCCACAATTACATCAACGCCGATTCCCGCATCGGCGGAGCGGCTTCTTATGGATTCGATCAGTTTTTGATATCCGGATGCTGTATAGCGCCGCCTCATCGATCGCAGCAGTTCATCAGTCCCATGCTGAAGCGGAATATGAAAATGGCTGCACACTTTATCCGATTCGAGCCAAAAATCAATTAGCTCCTCATGCAATAGATTTGGTTCGATTGAACTTACTCGGATTCGTTCGATGCCGTCCACTTTATTTAATTGTTTCAGTAAGTCCAGAAATGATGAATCGTCCTGCTTGCCGTAATCGCCGACATTCACGCCGGTGAGAATAATTTCTTTGTATCCCATTTCGACCAACTGCCTGGCTTGAGTAAGACACGCATCGACAGACTGAGACCTGCTGGTGCCGCGAGCGAGCGGAATGGTGCAAAATGAACAGTTGAAATCACAACCATCCTGAATTTTTAAATATGCCCGTGTCCTGTCGTCCACGCCTCCGGAATAGGCAGGACCAAAATCATTGACGGTTGCGATGGGTGAAACAAGAATTTTCGGCGAGGAAAGTTTTTGAAAAGAAGCGGCAACATCGAATACCCTGAACTTTTCGCTGGCTCCGAGCACCATGTCAACACCGTCAATGGATGCGATAACTTCCGGATCCAGCTGCGCATAGCATCCGACAACCGCCACAAACGCATTCGGCGAAGTGCGGAGCGCCCGTCGGACGATCTGCCGGGCTTCCCTGTCTGCACGGTTAGTCACCGAACATGTGTTGATGATGCATACTTCGGATTCTTCAGAAAATGGTACGATATCAAAACCGCGGTCCTTGAACTGGCGTTCAAGCGATGCGGTTTCCGCATAATTCAGCTTACATCCGAGAGTATAAAACGATGCTTTCATAATTTGAAAATAGCAGTGCCGCTCACACCAAAGCAAGCGGCACTCTGTGACACGATATTACTTTAATGATGCTTCTTCATCTGCCGCTTTTTTCTCTTCGGGAGTAAGCTCGACCGGGAGCGCATCCTTCAGTGTAATCGGCGGGAGTTTGTGTTTTTCAACATACTCATCGATGATTTTTTGTTCTTTGCCGCGGAGATATTCCACAACGGAAAGAACGATTTTTTTGCTTTCCCCGTCGAATTCGATGACGGTCATCGGCAATGTATCGCCGATCTGGAAAGCTTCAGCAAGATTTTTAATTGGTGTCTGCGACAACTGGGAAAGCGGAACGAATCCGTCCACGCCCAGCGGAAGTTCGACGATGACACCTTTTTCAATGATGCGGACAATTTTCCCTTCCACATCGGTATTTACTTTGTATTGATTTCCGAACGTATCCCACGGATTATCATTAAGCTGTTTGTGCCCGAGCGAAATTCTCCGCTGGTCAACATCCACGCCGAGAATAATCACTTCGATGCTGTCGCCCTTCTTCACGATTTCGCCTGGGTGGCGGATCTTCTTTGTCCACGACAGATCGGAGATGTGGATCAACCCGTCGATACCCTGTTCGAGTTCAACAAACACGCCGAAATTGGTGAGATTGCGGACGACACCGGTATGTTTTGAACCGATGGGATATTTCACCATCAACGAACTCCACGGATCGGGTTCGAGCTGTTTCATGCCGAGCGAAATCTTTTTTCCCGCTGCATCGAGAGAGAGAATCACTGCATCGATCATCTGACCCATGGAAACCATTTGGGACGGATGTTTCACATGCTGTGTCCAGCTCATTTCCGAAATATGAATCAAACCTTCGATTCCTTTTTCGATTTCGATAAATGCACCGTAGTCGGTCAATGAAACGACTTTGCCGTTTACTTTTTTACCGATTGGATACCGTTCATCAATTTTTTCCCACGGATGCGGCTGCAATTGTTTCATGCCGAGCGAAATACGTTTTTTCTCCTGATCAAAATCAAGAACAACAACGTTCACCGTCTGATCGAGCTTCACGACTTCGGAGGGATGATTGATGCGGCCCCACGACAAATCCGTGATGTGAACAAGACCGTCCACACCGCCAAGATCGATGAAGACGCCGAAATCAGCGATCGCTTTGACAATACCTTCGAGAATCTGTCCTTTTTCAAGTCCTGCAAGAATTCCTTTTCTCTGATCGGCAAGTTCTTCTTCAACAAGAATTTTGTGGCTGACCACAATATTTTCGGACGGATGATTAACTTTCACCACGCGGAAGTCCATATCTTTGCCGAGTAATGCATCAAAATCCCTCACAGGACGCACATCAATCTGTGATCCGGGAAGAAACGCATCGATCCCCATCACGTCGACCACAAGTCCGCCCTTTATACGCCGGATAATTTTACCCTGCACAACGTCGCCGTTGGTATAGGACTTCGTGACTTTTTCCCACACGCGCATAAAGTCTGCACGTTTTCGGGACAGAACCATTTGTCCGTCTTTGTCTTCAATGCTTTCGAGAAATACTTCAACTTCATCGCCGATTTTCAGTTCTTTGATATTCGGAAATTCGCCGATCGGAACTGTTCCTTCCGATTTGAACCCGATATCAAGCACTACATCGTTATGACCGATGAATACAATTTTACCCTTTACGATCTCGCCCTGGGTGATTTTCCCCAGCGTTCCTTCGTACATCTCCATCAACTGATTCATTTCCTCTTCGGAATATGGCTTCTCGTCGATGAGCACATCTATTTCTTCTTCTTTTTTTGACATTACATCTCTCCGTGTCCTCTGCTCCGCCGGTTCAGCGGAACGAGCACCAGACCATTACCATTGAGAATTGCTGCATGGTCATCGGTATACAGCGCCGCGCAACAATAATGATCGAATTGCGATTAGTGATGAATTTAGTGTATTGTGGATGACCTTTAAACTGTTTGAAAACGTGATTCAATTTCTTTCTTTACCCGCTCCATCAACCATTGCGGTGTGGAGGTAGCACCGCTGATCCCGACTGTTTTAGCTCCTGCAAACCACTCTTCCTGCAGTTCAGCTTCATGTTCAATGAAATATGTTTTGGGATTGACGGATTGCGCTATTTCGAAAAGCACTTTTCCGTTGGAGCTCATTTTTCCCGCAACAAATATCATGACGTCATTGCTTTGGGAAAACTCCCTCAGTTTTTTGTCCCGGCCTGAAACTTGCCCGCAAATGGTATCCTTCGCATGAAAATCTATCGCCATCTCTTCAAACGTACCGACTTCAAATTCCGCTTTGATGCGGCTCTTAATTGCATCACGGATCGCGTAAAATGTCTCTTTATCCATCGTTGTCTGGGAAAAGAGAACGGTTTTCTTCGTAAAGTCAAGAATTCCGACCTCATCCACCGATTTGATCACAATGGCGGTGCCGTTTGTGTGTCCGACCAGTCCGATCACTTCGGCATGATCTTTTTTTCCGAAGATGACGATCTGATACTGTTTGTCATAAAACTTTCTGATGCGCTCCTGAACTTTCGTAACGACCGGACAGGTAGCATCAATCACTTCAATCCCCCACTCTTTCATTTTCCGAAACGTCTCGGGGGGTTCGCCATGCGCACGGATCAACACTTTTGCATCTTTAATATTCTGCAGATCGGTGTGACGGATCGTCTTAAGACCTTTTTCCCCGAGCCGGTCAATTTCGACGGGATTGTGGATGATTTCACCGAGAGAATATAATTTCCCGCTGTCCGCCAATTCCTGTTCAGCGATATCCACCGTGCGGACAACTCCCCAGCAAAATCCAGAATTTGTATCTACCGTAACTTTCATACGCCTAAGATTTTCTTTGCTTTCTCAACAATAAATTCCACTTGCTCATCGATGGATAAGTGTGTTGTATCGAGCGGAATGGCATCATCAGCACGGCGTAAGGGACTTACTTCCCGCTGCGAATCAATCCTGTCCCGCTCCACAAGTTCCTGCTCAAGGGTTTCCACCGAAACGGCGACGCCATGCGCTTCGAGTTCTTTTTTTCTGCGGACCGCTCGTTCCCGGCCTTCGGCAAGCATAAAAATTTTCAACTCTGCTTCCGGAAACACTACTGTGCCGATATCCCGTCCTTCCAACACAATGCCACCCTCACGCCCCATCGCTCTCTGCTCATTGACCATTAATTTTCTGACGGCAGGCACCGTACTGACCGGGCTGACCATCTTCGAAACTTCCTGAGACCGGATATCGCTGTTAACTTCTTCTCCGTCCAGTTCAATTCTCACTTTACCATTCCGCGACACCAGACGCACAGAGGTATTTGACGCAAGTTCGGCGATCGCCAATGAATCGTCTACATCAATTTTTTTCCTCAGAACTTTTAATGCCATCGCCCGATACATTGCACCGGTATCGATGTGCAAATATCCCAGAGCTGAAGCCACCCGCTTGGCCGTGGTACTTTTTCCGGAGGCTGCCGGACCATCAATGGCAATAATAATTTTCTTCAATTCTCAATATATTTCGCTTAAATTGGACTATAATATACTTAATTTTGATTTCGCTTCCAAAATTTTTTCTTATTCGCATGCAAAAGCTGACACATCAGGAAATAGCAAAAAAACGAAGAAATATCGATGAATTTCAATCGGCTCAATCCATTCTCCGGAATCCGATATATGCACTCGCAGACAATATCCGCAGTTTATACAACGTTGGATCTATTTTTCGGAGTTCAGATGGTGCTTTGCTCAGCAAATTGTTTCTGACAGGATTTACCCCGACTCCGCCCCGAAGCGAAATAGAAAAAACAGCATTGGGCTCAACCCTCTCCGTTCCGTGGGAATATCATAAAAATCCAACCGCAGCAGTCGAGATCTTGAAGGAACAGAAGATTAAAATTTGTGTGTTGGAGTTAACAACGGAAAGCAGACCGTATTACGATCTGTCAAAACAGGATTTCCCTCTCTGCATCGTTGTCGGGAATGAAATTACGGGAGTGTCAAAAGAGATTATTGATCAGGCGGATATGGGAATTGAAATTCCGATGTACGGACACAAACAATCCCTTAACGTGGCCGTTGCGTACGGAATCGTTCTGTATGACTGCCTGCGTGTACTTCATCATCGGTCGCAAGGGTAAAGAAATCCGTTTTTTCCAACGTGTGAATGCGGATGACGCCGGCCCGGACAAGCGTCGTAAGAATTCTGGAAGCACGACGATGGGAAATATTTACTAGCTCTGAGAACTGCGCCACGGTAATTCGGGAATGTTGATCAAGGTAGGCGAAAAGCCGTTTTTCATTTTCGCCGATCATCAGCGTCAGAGGGGATTTTTCCGGATGTTCGTCTCGAAGTACTTTCACCACCTCTTTGCTGGCAAGCACCGTATTGTCTTTTACCCGGATAAAGACATTCTTTTCCCCTTCCTCGTTCGTCACAACAGCATGCGGTTTTTCACTGCTCTCTTCCACCATGACAACGATAATATCGCGGTGATTGTACGGGATAATTCGGACATCTGTGTCAACGGGAGGATCGCAATATGTTTGCGCTGCTTCGTTCAATAAATCAAGTTCCGTTTTCTCGCTTTCAACACCCACGATCGTTCCGTCGTCATCGACGCCGAACAAAATAATCCCTCCCTGTGTGTTTGCAAAGGAGGATAATGTTTTGGCAATTTTTTTTGGAGAAGAAACCTTCCGTTTGAATTCCATTTCAAATCCTTCGCCTTCTTCAATCCACCGCTTTACATCATGAATATTCATCACATCCCCCGTGCTGACATTCTGCTCAGAATAATGGATGACCGGCGGGAAACATATTTGGACATGACGTTAGGCTGGTACTTCCTCGGACTGGGAATCACCGCCGCCATCTGAGCCGCTTCCTCCCGCGTCAGTTGAGAAGCGGATTTGCCGAAATATTTCCGTGCCGCAGCTTCGGCACCGAACACGCCGTTTCCCCATTCGATCACGTTCAAATAAATCTCAAGAATTCTCCGTTTCGAAAGTATCCGTTCCATTCGAAGCGTAATAACCACCTCTTTCAATTTTCGAACAGGATCTTTTGATGTGGAAAGATATAAATTTTTTGAGAGCTGCTGCGAGATTGTGCTTCCGCCGCGCGCCGCTTTGCCTTTGGCGAGATTTTTTTCAATGGATTCACCGATTTCGTACCAGTCAATCCCCTCATGTTCGAAAAACATTCCGTCTTCGGAGACGACAACCGCATTCACCAGATGTTTTGAGATGCGATGAAGAGGCACCCATTTCTGTTGAATAATGAATTTTTCGCCTTTCGCTGACGCTTCCTTGGTTCGTTGCTGCATCATGGCGGTTACGGAGGGATTGCCGGTGCGGAGCGATTTCAGACTGTTATTCGGCAGCGTGAGATACTGGAGAAACAGCATTGAAGCCAGAGCAATGATGACGGATGCTATTTTATGAGTACGAATCCACGGCACTGCCTTTGCCACAACAGATCGAATCCAAACAAGATACTTTTTGTGGATTGCCATCGGCTAATACCTCGGCTGGGAATCGAGATAACCCTGAAGTAATATTGCAGCAGCCATTTCGTCAATCTTCCCTTTGTTGTTTTGCCGCTGTTTCTTTTTCGATCCCATTGCAATGAAAGACTTTTGCGCAATTACTGAAGTGAAGCGTTCATCTACAAGAATGATCTCAACGGTTGAACGCTCGCGCAATTTGTGCACGAATGATTTCACCTCCTCCGCTTTTGAACCGACTTCGCCCTTCAGATTCAGCGGATTGCCGACAATAATTCGCTTGACATGCTGAACTTGGACAACCTTTACAATTTCTTCGCAGCTATGATCGTCATTCGGAATCGTGGAAAAACCTTGTGCGATAATTTTCAATGGATCACTGAGTGCCAGTCCGATCCGCACGGATCCGTAATCAATACCCATATACCGCGTTTCGGGATTATTCTTCAAATCGCTCTACTCTCGAAATATTTTTTATCCGTTTCAGCTTTTCCATTATCGCATTCAAGTGTGCAATATCCTTGACAAAAAGGACAAATTGACCGTCAAAAAACGAATCCTTTGTATTGATAGTGACACCGCGGATATTCGTGTTGTTAAAATTCGATATCGCATTCGTAACGTCACTCAGTAAACCGTTCCGGTCGGTCCCTGAAATTCGGATGCCGGCGATAAAATCACTTGCGCTTTCTTCCGGCCAGGAAACACGCACAATGCGTTCCTCACCGTTATTGAGCATCGATTGGACATTTTTACAGCTTCGCCGGTGTATTTTGATACCCTCACCCGTCGTGACATATCCGACAATTTCGTCGCCCGGTATCGGATTGCAGCATTTCGCATAGGTGTACAGCATTGCCCCTTTGGTTCCGAAGATGGAAATGCCGGTAGTAAGATTTCGCGCCGTATCGACGAACTTGTCGAACATGGATGACGATGCCTCAGCCATCTGGCCGGATTCTCCGCGCTGCTTCGTGTCGGTTAACTCGCTGATCACAACATCGGCGTCGACATCGTCGTTTCGAATCGCATAATAGAATGCCTGAAGATTGTCGAACCGCTTAGTGTGAATGAATTTCGTCAAATCATCGTCATTAATGTGCAATTTAGCTTTTTTAACTTTTTTGTCCCAAATCTCTTTTCCTTCTGCGACCAATTTCCGTTCTTCATCCTTGATATACCGACGGATGTGCGATTTTGCCTTATGTGTTATTGCAAATTTTTCCCAGTCAAAATTCGGTTTTTGCTTTTTTGAAGTGATGATTTCTACTTGATCGCCGCTGCGAAGAATGGTATTCAAAGGAACGATTCTTCCGTTGACCTTTGCACCGATTGTATGAAATCCCACATCAGAGTGAATTTCGAAAGCGAAATCGATCGCTGTAGCTCCTTTGGGCAGAATTTTCAAATCACCTTTTGGAGTGAAAACATATATTTCATCTTGATAGAGATTCAGCTTAAAACTTTCAATCAATTCTTTCGGTGAAACATTCTCATCGGACTGCTTTTGATCGAACATTTCCCGAACCCAATTGATCCAATTTTCAAGTTCCTTGTCCAACGGCGCCTGAGAACCGTTTTCCTTGTAATACCAATGCGCCGCAACGCCGCGCTCTGCAATTTCGTGCATTTGCCTTGTTCTGATCTGCACTTCCACCATCTTCCCTTCGGGACCGACCACCGTCGTGTGAAGAGACTGATATCCGTTTTTCTTCGGGATGGAAATATAATTTTTAAACCGTTCCGGTATCGGTTTGTATATTTCCGAGATAATGCCGTACACCGTGAAGCATTCGTTGTTGTCCGGCGTCAGAAGAATGATCCTGACGGCAAACATGTCGTAGATCTCCTCAAGCGGTTTCCCGCGTTTCACCATTTTATTATGAATGCTGTAGAGATGCTTAGGGCGGCCTTCAATTTCGAATTTGATATTGCTCTGTCTGAGCCGGGATTCGACCGGAACGATAAATTTACGAATGTAATGTTCCCGCTCGCGGCGTTTGGAGTTTAAGCCGTGTGCAATATCCTCGTACTCTTTTCGATGAATGTGTTTAAAGGCAAGATCTTCCAGTTCCCATTTGATCTTGGCTAGACCGAACCGATGGGCAAACGGCGCATAGATTTCGAGAGTTTCTCTCGCAATTCGCTGCTGCTTTTCGGGAGGAAGATATTCAAGCGTCCGCATATTGTGCAACCGGTCAGCAAATTTTATGATCATGACCCGAATATCGTTCACCATGGAGAGAAGCAATTTCCGGTAATTCTCAGCCTGAGTAATTTCGTGACTGTCAAAAATATTGCTGATCTTTGTCGCGCCGTCCACAATTTCAGCGATGGACTCGCCGAATTCTTTCCGGATCATGTCGATGTCAATATCGGTATCTTCTACAACATCATGCAGCAGCGCGGAAGCGACTGAAATGTCATCAAGCGCAATTTCTTTTGCCACGACCATCGCGACTTCATACGGATGACCGAAATACGGTTCTCCGGAAGAACGTAAATCATGCTTGTGCGCTTCCACGCTCATCTCGAACGCACGCGTGATCAAGTCGTCGTTTACCTTCTGCAGGTTTTTATGGCACACCGCAAGAAGATCGTCAAGCTTTTTTTTATGTTTCGCTAGCAGCATTATTGAGAATTCAAAGTTTTCAACAGTTCTTCGCCATCTGAGATTTTTTTGCCCAAATTCCCTTTTGTCAACCCTACATATTTTTTCAAAGACAGAAGCGCCGTCAGTTGACGAGATGCTTCGGATTTATTGTTTTCCGCCGCGGCGTACCGGGCCAGTTTCAACCGGCACATTGCTTCTGTATAACGATTAATCATTTTGGCCCGCATTGTACTTTTCAACAACAACGCAACCACATCGTGAAGTTCTTTTTTTCTGTCCCATTTTTCATAGACCGTCATTAACCCCCACAAAAACAATCGGTTATCGGGATATTCCGCGAGCATGTCCAAGGCATACCGCTCCGCTTCCGCATATCGCTTCTCCTCCGTCAAGATAACGATTAGGTTGTGCGATGCAAGATGTTTTTCGTACGGGTGAAAATATGCCTGCCGGATCATTGCTATCCCCTCTTCGCTTCGGTCCGGCACAAACGGAATCCATGCCAGTTTGCTGCGCCAGTAATAAAATGAGCCGAGAATATTTTTTGCTTGAAGGTAACTCGAATCTCGCTCAAGACATTTCTGTAACGTACTGCCGGCAGAGAGTCCGTAATATACACCTGACGGGATGTTTCCGTTTTCAGAACGGGTATACGATCTGAATGCTTTCGCGCTGCCAGAATAAAAATATCCGGCGGCTGCCGTTGTACTTGCTTCTATCAAAGGTTCAGAAAGTGATTCCGCTGCATTTAACAATGAATCATACCGCTCTTCGTCAAATTGATCCCCTTCATCGGTGTACCGCGCCTGAAGCATACCTGCCAGATATAAATAGCCGACGGGATGCCAAGGATCAAGCTTTATCAACTTTTGAAATGCCAATTCTGCCGAATCGTAATCCTGTCTCAGTGTGAGGTCGATACCCTTTAAAACCATCTCGTGCTTGGCCGGATTCGTAAGGATCTGGGACGGCAAGTGTGAAGCGATTGCGAAGATACATCCAAGAAGAAATATCGATCGACGAAGAAACATCACTCTGTTCCGAATACTCTGTCGCCTGCGTCGCCGAGTCCGGGAAGAATATATCCCTGTTTATTCAATCCGCGGTCTACTACAGCGCAAAAGATATCGACATCCGGGTGACTTTTCTGTACGATTTTGATGCCTGCTGGAGCCGCCACAAGACATATCAGCCGAATGTTCGTTGCTCCCTTATTTTTAAGAAATGTGAGTGCGGTTTTTGCACTTCCTCCTGTTGCCAGCATCGGATCGATCAGTAGCACCAAACTTTTTGAAAGCGTACGGGGAAATTTTGAATAATAATCGACAGGTTCAAGTGTCTCTTCGTCGCGGTAGAGACCAACATGACCCACTCGCGCTTCGGGAAGAACATTCATGAATCCTTCCACCATTCCCAGACCGGCGCGAAGGATTGGTATAATGACAATATCGTCTTTTAATTTCACTCCCGCGGTCTGCTCAAGAGGCGTGTCCAGCGAATACTTTTTGAGGGCAAACGGTTTTGTCACTTCAAACGCCATCATCCCGGCGATGCGCGACAGCACGGTGCGAAATTGATGGTTGGGAGTTGTTTTATCGCGCAGAATCGAAACATCCCTCTGAACAAGCGGATGATCAATGACTGTCAACGTGCTCATATGAATTCTCCGGTGATTATTTTCTTTTTTTCTTAAAGACAAGCGTCAACGGCACTCCTTCAAATCCGTAATGATGCCGGATTCTGTTTCGCAGATATCCTTTGTATGATTCCGACACCATTTCCGGTTCGTTGGCAAAAAACGCAAAGACGGGAGGCGATGTTTTCACCTGCGTGACGTAATTAAGTTTGACATCTTTTCCAGTTTTTGTTGAGGGAGGATACCGCTGAATATCGGCCAGCATCTGCTCGTTAAGCGAACTTGTCGGAATTCTCATCGCTCGGTTCGTGTGCACTTCTTTGGCTTTTTCCAGAAGTTTCAGCAGCCGCTGTTTTGTCTTAGCAGAAACGAAAAGGACAGGGATATAATCGTACTGCCGTAATTTGGCACGGAGTGATTCCTCATAACGGATTGTAGAATTGGTGTCTTTTTCCTGAACGGCATCCCATTTATTGATGCCGAGCACGACGCCGATATTTTTTTCGACAGCTGTCTGAACAATTCTAAAGTCCTGTTTTTCCAGCGGTATTGTGGCATCAAAAAGAATAATCGCAAGATTACATCGGTCGATTGCTTTAAGCGTGCGGAGTGTCGAGTAAAAATCGACATTTTGACGGATTTTGCTCTTTCGCATTAATCCGGCGGTATCTACCAGAAGAATTTTTTCACCGTACAAATTATACTCGGAGTCTATCGGATCCCGCGTCGTTCCGGCGATGGGTGTAACGATGGAGCGTTCCTTTCCGATCAGGGAATTCACCATTGAGGATTTCCCGACATTCGGTTTGCCGATAATTGCAATGCGCAACTGGGAGTCTTCTTTTATTTCATCAGTATTAATCCTGAACTCTTTCGTCAGAAGATCAAGAAAATCACCGATTTTTCTTCCTCCAAGCGCGCCTAATGTCGTCGGTTCTCCCAATCCTAGCGAATGAAACTGTGCCGAGTTTGCTTCCTCCTTTGCGGAGTCAACTTTATTGACGATCAGGTGAACCTTTTTATTTTCCTTTCGCAGAATATTTGCAAGATCGGTATCAATATGCGTCAAACCTTCTTTGCCGTCGACGAGAAAAATAATCTTATCCGATTCCTGAATGGCAATTTGAGTTTGTTCTCTGATCGCTTTCTCAAAAACTTCGTCCGAGTCCGGAACAAAACCGCCCGTATCGATAATGGTGAACGGTTTTCCGGTCCATTCCGTATCGGCATAATGCCGATCGCGAGTGACACCCGGTTCATCGTGAACAATTGCTGTTTGCATACCGATCAGACGGTTGAATAAAGTAGATTTTCCGACGTTTGGCCGTCCGACGATTGCGACAATAGGTTTAGACATTTTTTCTTTCAATTTTGATCAAAATACGAAATATAAAGGACAAAAAAAATCCCGTTCTGAACGAACAGAACGGGATGATCAAACAGCGATACACATTTCTATTTGGACAGCAACAATTTTTTCACTTCGTATCGATTATTCGTCCTCAGCGAATAAAAATATACGCCGCTCGGCAGTGTAGAACCGTCGAATTTGATCGTTTGAAGCTGGTTCGGTTCCACAACTCCCTCAAACAGTGATGCCACTTCCTGACCGATCAAATTAAACACTTTTACGGCTGCAAATTGTTTTTCACGCAGCGCAAATGTAAAGGTCGTGGAGGGATTAAAGGGATTCGGATAATTTTGTGATAGCGAATAATCATCAGAAACCAGACCGACGGCCAGTTCAATTTCTTCGCTGTATTTGTACGAACCGCTGCGATCTACCTGCTTCAGCCGGTAGGAATAGGTACCGGGCTGCACATCTCTGTCGATGTAAGAATATGAATGCGATATGCTCGATGTTCCGTGCCTTTCAATAAATCCCAAATCATTCCATCCGTTCATTTTTTTTCTTTGCACATAGAATCCTGCATTATCTGTTTCCGTTGCTGTTTCCCATTTTGTGACAACAGAAGAAAGCCGAACATCTGCAGTAAATGAGGTAAGTTCCACAGGAAGTTGATAGTTTGATCCGCTGTTGTTGTTCAATTTCAGTGTAACCATATCTGCAGTTTCATGCGTTGGAACTGAGACGGTCGTGGTCATGACATAATATTCGTCATTGCCATTGAATCCGTCAATCGCCGCTGCTGGGATGACCGCAGAGAATGAGGAACCGCTTCCTGTCGCCTCAATAAATGTTGATGTAGACCATCCGTCCGTCGTGTAACGGACAAATACTTTTTCTTCCGATGATTTATTTGCACTGAGCAGAATAGTAACTGTTCCGTCGTTGCCCGATCCGCGTGTTGAAAAATTATCAGTCACTGATGTGATAGTCACCGGTGCGGCTGATGTTTCCATAAAGATCGCATCAGTATTTTGATATCCAATGTCTTTCCAATTCACAGTATAATATTTTCCATTGGAAACCGTTATGCTGTTATCCGCACCGCTGTTATACGAATATGATTGCAATGAATTCAGTGTAACAGTAGTTCCAGCCCATTTATTGTCAAAGGGTGATCCGCTGGGACCGGAAGTGAAAAGAAAAGTATACGTTCCGCCCGAAATATCTCCGCCGGATGACTGAACATTGATAACAGTCTGCCAGCGTACAGTCCCGGTTGAAATTTTTGTGACCTTTCCGCCGCTTACCTGTGTTGAGCTTCCAAACACTGAACCGGCCGAAGGAGGATTTTTAAAACCATTCCACGTACCGGGAAGATTTAATCCTTCCGGTTCATAGATTTGAACTTGCGTACAAGTGCAATGAGTACTGTGAGAAGTGCATTCGATTATTTCATTTTATCTCTGAAGAGTGATATTTCCGATTTTTATTGAAAGTAAAAGAAATTACAGTCCCGCAATAAAATCTTTCAGGTGAGCGCTTAGTTGTTCATGTTCGATGAGAAACGCATCGTGCCCATACGGAGATTTCAGAAGTCTGTATGTTGCATTTGGGATGGACGAGGCGATGGATTCCTGTTCGGCAGCGGGATATAAGATATCCGTATCAATCCCGATTGAGAGAACAGGCATTTCGATGGACCGCAATACTTCGCCGAGCGGTCCCCGTCCGTTCGCAATATCATGTAAATCCATTGCCTTGGTGATGTACAAATAGGTATTTGCGTCGAATCGCTTAACAAGTTTTTCCCCTTGATACCGCAGGTAACTTTCTATTTGAAAATCAGGATGTTCTTCAAACCGCATCGTTGAATTTCCATTTTCATTTATCCTGTCCCGGGAAAACCTTGCAGTAAATTCAGTACCGCTTCGGTATGACACCATAGCAATCTGGCGTGCGAGCGATAATCCTTTTTCCGGGAAAATTCCTTCATCATAATTGCCATGATTCCAATGCGGATCATTCATAATTGCCTGGCGTGCTAGATCGTTTAATCCGATTGCCCAGGGTGAATGCTGCGCAGAAGCAGCAATCGGAATTATTGAAGCAACGATATCGGGGTACATGACTGCCCATTCGAGAACCTGCATTCCACCGAGCGAACCTCCGATGATGGTTTTCAATTTTTTTACACCGAGATACGTGATCAATGTTTTTTGCACTTTCACCATATCGCGCACCGTCATTTGCGGAAACAACATTCCATACGGTTTTCCCGTCGTAGGATTCGGCGTGAGCGGACCGGTCGTACCGTAGCATCCTCCGAAGAAATTTGAACAAATCACGAAATATTTATCCGTATCAAGCGCTTTTCCGGGACCGATACACGCATCCCACCATCCGAGCGATGATGGTTCTTCAGTGGAGTATCCGGCGGCGTGAGCGCTTCCTGTTAATGCATGACATACAAGGATGGCGTTGTCTCCCCGCGCATTCATCGTTCCGTAGGTTTCGTAGGCAACTGTTACCGGCGAGAAATCTATACCGCAATCCAACGCCAGCGGACTCGTCTGATTGAAGAGTTCCACATATTTTGTTTCGGTATTTTCGATGCTCTTTATCTTTGACATAAATCGTACCCGGCGACATGATGTCGCCGGGATTTTTTTTGGTTTATTTATTTACCGCTTCTGTTTGTCCAATGGCATGGAACGCTTCTTCGAAATCGGCAATGATGTCATCGATGTGTTCTATCCCGACCGAAACACGTATCAGATCCGGCGTGACTCCGGACAATAACTGTTCTTCGGCATTCAGCTGTTCATGCGTCGTGGATGCAGGATGAATCACCAACGTTTTGGCATCACCGACATTCGCCAGTAAACTTGACAAATGAAGATTATTGATGAATGTTTTACCTGTTTCCGCTCCTCCTTTAATTCCAAACACAATAATCGATCCGAATAGACCGTCCCGTAATTGTTTTTTTGCTTGAAGGTGGTGCGGATGATTTTGTAATCCGGGATACGCCACCCATTCAACCTGCGGATGACCTTCAAGCCACACTGCAAGTTTGAAAGCATTTTCGCAATGCCGATCCACTCGAAGCGACAATGTTTCCAGGCCCTGAAGAAGCAAGAATGAATTAAACGGACTGATTGATGCACCGATATCACGCAGCCCTTCAACGCGAGCCCGAATGGCAAATGCGATGTTTCCAAACGGACCGTTTTCGCCGAAGACTTCCCAGAACTTAAGTCCATGGTAACCGGGACTCGGTTCCGTAAAGATAGGAAAATTGCCGTTTCCCCAATTGAATTTTCCGGAGTCAACAATCACGCCTCCGATGGACGTACCGTGACCCCCGATCCATTTCGTTGCCGAATGTGTAATAATATCTGCTCCGAAATCAAACGGACGCGACAAATAACCGCCTGCACCGAACGTATTATCGACAATCAACGGGATACCATGTTCGTGCGCCACTTCAGCAATCGATTCGATATCCGGAATGTTAAGGCGGGGATTACCAATCGTTTCGATATATATCGCTTTTGTTTTCGGATCAATCAGACGCTTGAAATCCTCTGCTGCATCTCCGTCGACGAACTTCACACCGATGCCGAGTCTGGACAGCGTTACTTTGAACTGATTGAACGTGCCTCCGTACAGATTGGCGGTTGATACAATATTTTCGCCCGATTGGACTATCGTTGTCAGTGCCGTGAATTGAGCAGCCTGGCCTGAAGCGGTTGCAACAGCGGCGGCGCCTCCTTCAAGCGCGGCAATACGTTCCTCAAACACTGCCGTCGTCGGATTCATTATTCTTGTATAAATATTGCCGAATTCTTTCAGGCCGAACAGATTTGAAGCATGTGCCGCATTATCGAATGTATATGATGTTGTTTGATAGATCGGAACCGCACGCGATTTAGTTGTCGGATCCGGTTGTTGACCGGCGTGCAGTTGCAGTGTTTCAAATTTATATGATCGTTTTTTCCCGTTGACTGATGACATAATTTTCTCCTTGGTAATATTACATTGATATTTCGCTTCCCAGTGCTGAACGAAGCGTTGCAACATGTGAGTGACGCCGGAATAGTATATGTCAGAGACAACAGAGGAAATTACCGTCGAAATACGACGAGGAATGCTCCAGAACGGGGCGTGAAGCGCAGTACAAATGCAGGTTTGAAATATTAGACATAGTGAATAGTGTTTAAAACAACAACGCCTCTTTCAGAGATAAACTAAAAGAGGCTGAGGACGATCCAGACTGTTAGTTCATCTCAATCTCTTGTTTAAGAGAATCTGAATTTAGCACCTGACACGACGCTGTTTGAGCCGCCGGTTGCTGTGGAGTCTTCGGGTCAGTCCCTCGTCCACTCTTGATGAATTGATATTGTTTGTTAAAGAACTAATTACAATATAAGAAATTGATGCCGATTGTCAAGTCTGATAAAATATAATATCGTATTTTTCTGTTACGGTATCACCATGTTATATTCGGTGCAATGAAATGTAAAATTTCTTCAGCAAGACTTTAACAGCAGAGGCGATGTTCTTACCTCTGCTGTTCAGTCAACGCCACAAGGCGGTGATACGTTATTTTGTTTCGATATTCTTCTTTTGTTGAATTGTGGATAAATCGTTGCCGTCAGCATCGAGATATCGTATTTCACCGTAATTCAGTGATTTCACTTTTTCTTCGATCTTCGATTTGTCACCGACAACCACCCAGACCAATTTATCGGGATGAATCGATTTTCCCGCAGCACTTTGAACGTCTTTGAAGTTGAGATTATTTACACGTTGTGCATATGTTGTATAATAATCATCGGGATATCCGTACTGCACCATTTGGGAAAGTGAACCGAGAATTGCATTATTGGTTTCCCATGACCCGGAAAGTCGAAGCACAGCATTGCGTTGAACTTTTTCAAATTCTTCCTTTGTCACCGGCCTAGTTGAAACGATCTCCAGCAGTTCTTTTTTAATTTCCACCATCGATTCCATTGTCTTATCCGTCTGCACCGGAGCATAACCCAAAAAAGGTCTCTGACCTTTTGCGCCGATGAAGAATGTGCTTGCACCGTACGCCCAATGTTTATCTTCACGCAGATTCATGTTCACCCGCGACGTAAATTGTCCGCCCAGAATCATGTTCATGGTTTCGATTGCCAGCTCGTCCGGATTCGATTTGGGAAGGGTGACATGACCGGCAAAAATAATCGTTTGCAACGCTCCCGGTTTGTCAACGATATAAACGGATGATCCCGGTTTTTGGTTAACGGTTGAAATGTTCTTTTTCGGAACTTCGCCGGACTTCCAGCTGCCGAATTGTTTTTCCAGTTTTGGTTTTAGCTCATTCATGGTCACGGCGCCGACAACAATCAGTGTTGCGTTATTCGGTTTGAACCAGGATTTATGGAATGAAACAAGGTCATCTCTCCGAATTGACTGAACGGATTGTTCCGTGCCCGATCCTGTCAGCGGATTGCCGTAGGCGTGATCTGTGCCGTATAATAATTTAGGAAATACCCGTAATGCCATTTGCACCGGGGTAACTTTTTCACGCTGTATTCCGGCTATTTTCTGTTTTTGCAATCGCAGAAAATCCTCTTCCGGAAACGAAGGATTGAGAATCACATCTGAGTAAATCGCCAGTGATGCATCCAGATTCGCTTTTAATGATGAAAGCGAAACGGTGGACATATCCAGTGTCGAACCGGAATTCAACGTCGCACCGAGCATGGCGAGTTCTTCGTTAATCTGTAGAGCGTTTTTCGACTTTGTTCCCTCATCCAGAACATCCATAGCAAGACTTGCGGTGCCGGGGATTGAGAATTGATCCGATGCAAATCCAGCATCGAACATCAGATTAAAGTTCACAAGAGGAACACTGTTTCTCTCAGCCAATATTACTTTTAATTCATTTGACAGAGTTGTTCGCTGAAGTGCCGGAAATGTCGCTTCAGGTGTAGAAGTCATTTCAGGCAAATTTTTTCTTACCGTTGAATCGGTCGGGTCGCTTTTAAATTCGGGAAACGGATTAATTTCAAGAACATATTGTCCATCCGTCAGCCACTTTTTTCCTGCTTCCTGAATATTTTTCGCGGAAGTTTTTTCAACATACTGCAGCCGTGTTTTGTAAAAGGAAGGATCGCCGGCGTACACATAGGACATCGCCAGAATATCGGACTTACCGCCGAATCCGCCGATACGTTCGATACCCCGGACAAATCCGGCAATATGCTGGGTCTTCACTCGCTGTAGTTCCTTTTCCGTCGGTCCATCTTTCAACAACCGTGCAAGCTCTTCATCAATCGCTTTTTCGATGGCAGCCAGACCAAACCCCGGTTTGGCAGTTGCTTCTATATTAAATTGACCTGCGATTTCGCGAGTGTCGATGTATGAATTGACGTTGGTGGCAATTTGTTCGTCATACACAAGGCGTTTATATAATCGCGAAGTTTTTCCGGAGGCAAGAATGTCCGACAGCAGGTCAAGATATGCGACATCAATATGAGCGTATGGAGGTATATTCCACGATTTGTAAATTTTTGCTTGGGGAACACGATCTTCAGCAGTTTGTCTGATGGTCCCGGTCATTTTCGCAATATTTTCAGAAAATCTGCCGACTGGAGGACCGGACGGAACGTCACCGAAATATTTTTGCATTTTTTCTTTTGCGGTTTTAACATCGATATCTCCCGCAAGTACTACCACGGCATTTGCAGCGCCGTAATATGTTTTAAACCATTCTTTCACATCGTCCAGGGAAGCGGCGTTAAGATCTTCCATTGAGCCGATGACCGTCCATGAATACGGATGACCGACCGGCCATGTCGCTTTAGTCGCCATTTCGTATGCGATGGCATACGGCTGATTTTCACCCTGCCGCTTTTCGTTCTGCACCACTCCCCTCTGCTCATCGAGTTTGGCCTGAGAAATCGCTCCCTGAAGATGACCCATTCTATCCGATTCCATCCACAGAGCGATGTCCAATGCGGAAGTCGGAACGTTTTGAAAATAATTGGTACGGTCTTCATTGGTCGTGCCGTTGAGATCTGTCGCGCCGACTTTATCCATCGCTTTAAAGTAGTCGGTGTCAAAATTTTCCGAACCGTTGAACATCAGATGTTCAAATAAATGCGCGAACCCGCTTTTCCCCGGCTTTTCATTTTTCGATCCGACATGGTACCAGACGTTAACGGCAACAATGGGCGCCTTGCGATCTTCGTGAACAATCACCGTCAATCCGTTATCAAGTGTGAATTGTTCGAAGGGGATGTTGATGCCGTCAACCATTCCCTTTGTTTGTGAAGTTGCCTGTGACAACGAAATAGCTGCCACGACGATAAACAGCCATAATATTTTCATATCATCTCCCTGCAAAGTATGTAATGTATAAAGTAACGAAAATTGATAGATAGGAATCACGTCAATGGAATGTCAATACGATCAATGAGAAAAGAAGTTGTATAGAATGTAGTCAGAATTTATTTTTTTTACAATGATCAACTGCCGTGACGTCAAAAAGGTTCAATAAATCTCATAATTTTTCATTCAAAACACATGAATATCGGCAACGATCAAGAAGAGAGTGTTAAATCCACAGATTCCTGTCTAAACTTCGATATTGAATTGCCTCGCTTAAATGCTCACTTCGTATCTCATCACTTCCAGAAAGATCAGCAATCGTCCTCGAAACTTTTAATATCCTGTCATAAGCTCTGGCAGAGAGG
>CAZQSI010000012.1:23109-31371 GCA_964596155.1 uncultured Chitinophagaceae bacterium | reverse complement strand
ATATGAATATCGATTCTGTCCATTAACGGTCCCGATACTTTCGCCATGTACTTCTGGATCATCATCGGTGTACAGGTGCACTCATGGTTCGGATTTCCGTAGTTTCCGCAAGGACAGGGATTCATTGCGCAGACCAGCATAAAATTTGCCGGATATTCCACGGACATTTTTGACCGGCTGATTGTGACTCGTCCGTCTTCCAGCGGCTGCCGCATTACTTCCAGAACATTTCTGGCAAATTCGGGAAGTTCATCAAGGAACAAAACCCCGTGATGCGAGAGAGATATTTCGCCGGGACGCGGGATGGTTCCCCCTCCGACGAGCGCTGAATCAGAAATGGTGTGGTGAGGAGATCTGAACGGCCGCTGTGCTACCAGCGCTGATCCGGTTTGCAGAATGCCGGCAACAGAATGTATTTTTGTTGTTTCAATACTTTCATCGAATGTCATCGGAGGAAGAATTCCCGGCAGTCTCCGTGCCAGCATTGTTTTCCCCGAACCTGGAGGTCCGATCATAATAATATTGTGACCTCCCGCGGCTGCGATTTCCATCGCCCGTTTTACGTTTTCCTGCCCTTTCACATCCGAAAAATCCTGATGATATGATTGCTCGTATGAAAAAATCACACGTCGATCCAAAGCCAACGGCCGGAGCGGACTGGTTCCTTCAAGAATTTCAACAGCTTCGTTTAATGTTTCCACTCCGTAGATTTCGATTCCTTCCACCATTGCCGCTTCGTTTGCATTTTGCCGTGGAAGAATCATGCCTTTAAATCCCCTCTTTTTTACTTCAACGGAGATCGGCAGAGCACCGTGAACTGGCCGGAGCGTTCCTTCCAGCGATAATTCTCCGAGGATGATAAATTCACTTAATCGAGTCTCACTCAGCTGACCGCTTGAAGCGAGCATTCCGACTGCAATCGGAAGGTCAAACGACGACCCCTCTTTTTTAATGTCGGCCGGTGCGAGGTTAATTGTGATGCGCTTATTGGGATAGGTATAGGAGGAGTTTTTAATTGCCGTGGCAACCCGTTCTCTCGATTCTTTTACGGCGTTATCAGGAAGACCGACCATAAAAAAATTGGGAACGGTGTTCTCAATATTCGTTTCAACTTCAATAAGAAAAGCATTGATGCCAAACGTAGCGGCGGAACGTACCGTGGTCAGCATGAGCGATCCATGATCTATCAGTACTGCAACAAAAATATATTATCATGTGGAAATTTCTTTTGACGATAATATATTCAGCACGGTTTCAAATTTCAACCCGGTCCGCTCGTTATGACGGAACATTTGAGAGTGCTTTGGAAATAACATCGGCGCTGGATTGCAGTAAAGTGCTCTCATTATTGCTTAATGACAAACCAATCTCTGCAATAATGCCTTGTCCGCCAACCAATCTTGGCAATGATAATGCAACATTATATTTTTCAATCGCGGCACTTACGGTAAGTATTGCACGCTGATCGCGAATGATGCGTTCCGTAATACTTGCCAGCACTGCGCCGATGCCGTAATAGGTGGCACCCTTTCCGCTGATAATGGTATATGCAGCGGTACGAATATTTTCCGTGATCGTTTTCTGGATTTCATCCGACCATCGGATATTCCTGGCTGCGCAGAAATCCTTCACCGGCATTCCTGCAACGGTGGCACTGCTCCAGACCACAACCTCGCTGTCGCCATGTTCGCCGACAACATAACCATGCACATGGTGGGAATCGACACCAACATGTTCCCCCACTAATGCTCTGAACCGTGCAGTGTCCAATGTTGTACCGGAACCGATCACGCGGCCGTGCGCCAGTTTGGCAAGACGTTCCGTCACTGTGGTAAGTATATCGACCGGATTTGTAGCCACCAAAATCACAGCATTCGGTTCATGCTCAGTAATTTTCGGAACGATATCCTTAAACACTTCAACGTTCCGTCCTATCAGATCCAAACGGCTTTCACCGGGACGTTGATTGACTCCCGCAGTGATGATGACCACTTTGGCTCCTTTGATCTCCTCATAAGAACCGGCCTTAACAAGAACAGGATATGCGACGGGGGTCGCATGTTGAATGTCGCTCGCCTCAGCAACTGCCTTCGCTTTGTTGGCATCGATCAGGACCAGTTCCCTGCATGAATTACGAAGCACCATGGCATATCCCGTTGCAGATCCGACAAAACCCGTTCCAATAATTGCGACTTTCATATTCATCCTCCATGGTGTAAAAAAAAACGCGATGTGAATACACCGCGTTTAAAAACTTAATTTATAGATTTCCGGTCAGCGATGATCCCGTAAAAAATCCAATCGTGGTTTCATTTCTTCGGCAGATTTTAACAATTTATCCTTGCCGAAGATCGATTCTTCCTGACTTGAAAATGCCAGTTCATACTCATTGCTCATGATGATCGCTTCTTCCGGACACACTTCTTCACAAAATCCGCAGAAGATGCATCGTGTCATATTTATTTCAAACCGCTCGGGATACCGTTCTTTGTCCAGTTCCGTCTCTGCCGCCTGTACATCGATGGCAAGAGCCGGACAGACGCGGCTGCACAACCCGCATGCGACACACCGTTCAACTCCATGTTCCTCTACCAGCACAGGGCGTCCGCGAAACGATGCACCATGAACGGTTTTCACTTCCGGATATTGGATCGTGAAGGTCGGTTTGAAGATCTGCTTCACGGCGGTCAACATTCCTTTTAATATTTCAGGAACATAGATTCGCTGAAAGAACGTTAGATCCTTAACGCGGACAATTTCACTCTTTTCCAATAAATTTTTGTCGGTCATATTAATTGAACCAAGTATGAATAGGTATTAAAATCAACAGTCCGGTCACTGCGATATTGAGCAGAGAGAGCGGGATCATCACTTTCCAGCCAAGACTCATCAGCTGATCGTACCGGAACCGCGGCATGGACCAGCGAACGACTATGAAAAAGACAACGATCGCAGCAAACTTAGCGAAAAAAGCGCCGAGCTGAATGATACCTACGGCGAACGGCGATAAATCCAAATATTCAAGATACGGCACCTGCCAGCCGCCGAGATAGAGCGTTGTAATCAACGCGGCAGCCATAAACATTGCCAGGTATTCGGAGAGCATAAACATGCCGAATTTCATGCCGGTGTACTCCGTGTGATAGCCTGCGACAAGCTCCGGTTCTGCTTCCGGAAGATCAAACGGAAGTCTGTTGGTTTCTGCAAACAGTGCTACAAAGAAGATAACAAATCCAAGCGGCTGAACAAAAATATTCCAGTTCGGCAGAACGCCGAAGAGATAATATCCGCCCTGCGCTTCGACAATGGCGCTCAGCTGCAATGTATTATTCAGCATGACGAC
The DNA here is from genome assembly GCA_964596155.1 of uncultured Chitinophagaceae bacterium. GTDB lineage: Bacteria > Bacteroidota > Ignavibacteria > UBA10030 > UBA8401 > UBA8401. The sequence continues at coordinate 28,028 of CAZQSI010000012.1, read as the reverse complement.
GCCGATAATCGAAAGACCGAGCGAGAGCTCGTACGAAATCATTTGCGCCGATGATCGGATGCCGCCGAGCAATGAATACTTATTGTTCGACGACCAGCCGCTAAGCGTTAATCCGTATACTGCAAGCGACGACAACGCAAGAATATATAATATGCCGATATTCACATCGGCAATCTGAAGACGGATTGAATGCGTCACTCCGTCAATAACAACCGGCAGAGTGTTTCCGAACGGAATCACGGCAAACGTGGAAAAGGCAATCGTCAGCGAGATCAACGGTCCGAGCGAGTGCACGAACTTATTGGCGGCGGCCGGAACTATATCCTCTTTGAAAAATAATTTCGGAATATCGGCGATCGGCTGCAGTAAACCGAATGGTCCGACGCGGTTCGGTCCGACTCTGTTCTGGATCCAGGCGCTCAGCTTGCGCTCTAACTGCACGCCGAGGTAGGTAACACACGGCAGAAGGATTCCGAATATGACGACGACAATTTTTATTGTAGCTTCGAGTACTGAAGAAAATTCCATAGCTCAATCAGCGTGTTATGCTGCGACCTGTGTTTGTTTTATCACGGCACCTTTTGTGCCGATCTTGAGATACGACAATCCTTTAAAACTATTGACCTTGCTGCAGATTTCATTAAACACTTCATCGGCCGCTGCATATTTAAACTTTGTTCCCATAATGCCTGCCAGACTTGCCACAATTTTCCACGACGGACGGGCATCCGCTTTCGGTCCTTTACCCCATTTATCATTATGTGCGGCAAATTTATCCCACCGGCTCATTTCAAAATTATCCAGTGCGCGGTCCTGTTCCAATGTTGTCACTGCCGGACGGATGCGCTGGACACGCTGCTGAAAATTCGTCACCGTTCCGTTCTTTTCCGCAAAAGTGGAAGCGGCGAAAACAACATCGGCGAATTTCGTTGTTGCATTGTCGTTGGATGCATGCAGCGCAAAAAACTCCAGTTTGGACAACACTTCACCGACTCCGGGAAGCATTGCGATATCATCTTCAAGAGCGTATAACGCTTTAATTTTTCCCGATTTGATTCCGTCAATAATTTGTTCGAAATTCAAACCACCTTCCGCAGGATGAATGCCGACGAGATCGGCTCCCGCGCTGTTAGCAGTTTTGTCCGCCCGGATCAGGACGTTATCATCAACACCTTCCGTATGACGGGCAAAGTCGATATTCTTCGTTCCGAGAACTTCTTTTGCAAACCGTGCCGCGACATAATTATCTTCGTTGGTTGCATGCGCGGATCCAAGCACGGCGATTTCGTGTTTTCCGAACGATTTCAATTCGGATGCAACTTTTGCAATCGCTTCGTCCCAACCAACTTCAACCAGCACGTCATCTTTTCTGATCATTGGAGATTTTATCCGTGCGGGCGCATTCACATGTTTCCATGTGTTGAGCCGTCCATGATCGCACATCCAGACGCTGTTCACATCATCGTTTTTTCTCGGGTTCAGGCGGAGAATTTCGTTATTGCGGACGCCGACTTCAATATTACAGCCGCGTGCGCAACCCATGCAGACCGAGTCAGTGAACGACATTTCCCAAACTCTGGATTTGAAACGGAATTCCTTGTTGGTGAGTGCTCCGACGGGACAAATATCAACGACATTCATCGAATAGGGATTGTCCAGCGATTCACCGGGGAATGTTTCGATCGTCACCCGATCTCCCCGCTGAACAAATTGAAGCTGATGCACTCCGGCAACTTCATCGCAGAATCGTATGCACCGTGAACATGAAATGCACCGTTCGGCATCGAACATCACGCGAGGACCGATGTCGATTCGCTTCTCCTTGTGCACTTTATTCTCAACGAACCGGCTGAAACCTTTGCTGTATTTGTATGAATAATCCTGCAGTTTACATTCACCTGCTTCGTCGCAGATAGGACAATCAAGCGGATGATTGATCAGAATGAACTCCATCACTGCCTCGCGGGCGTTGATGACACGTTCATTTTTAGTGTTGACCACCATGCCGTCCGCCACCTGCGTCATGCAGGCGATGGCAAGCTTTGGCATTTTTTCTACTTCGACGAGACAGATTCGGCAGTTTCCGGAGACAGAAAGTTTTTCGTGCCAGCAGAAATGCGGAATGTGAATTTTGTTTTCGCGCGCTGCTTCAATGATCGTTTTTTTGCTGTCAACGTCGTATTGAGCACCGTCAAGAGTAATTTTTACGTTTGGCATTGTGTCCGGAAAGATTTGAAATCGTGCTTCAGCAAATGCTTGATAATGATACACCAAATGTATCAAAAAAAGTTCAAGAATGGAAGCGGAAAAGTCAGCGGAAGTGAAAAAGTAGAGCCTTCCGGAATCTGTTCCGGAAGGCTCACGTAAAAAATGCTCTTAGCGAAGAATTGTATCGACCGGTGTGTATTTCATGTTGAACGCATCGGCGACGCCTTTGTATGTGACGAGTCCGTCCACCATGTTCAATCCAAGCTTCAACTCACGGTTATTCTGGACCGCTTTTTCCCAACCTTTATTGGCGAGTTCCACCGCATACGGAAGCGTTGCATTGGTCAATGCAATCGTCGAAGTAAACGGAACGGCACCCGGCATGTTGGCGACGCAGTAATGAATGACGTTTTCAACCACATACGTCGGATTTTCGTGTGTGGTCGGTTTGCATGTTTCAATGCATCCGCCCTGATCCACCGCAACGTCGACGATGACCGAACCCGGTTTCATGGTTTTCAACATTTCTTTTCGAATCAACTTCGGCGCTTTTGCTCCGGGAATCAACACGGCTCCGATCACCAAATCCGCCGACTGGATTACTTTTCTAATATTGTACGCATTGCTCATCATTGTGGTGACATTCTTCGGCATAATATCATCCAACTGACGGAGCCGATAAAGATTACTGTCGAGAATCGTCACCTTCGCTCCGAAACCGGCTGCAATTTTAGCGGCGTTCGTGCCGACAATTCCTCCGCCGATGACAATCACATTGGCAGGTTCGGTTCCCGGAACGCCGCCGAGCAACACACCTCGTCCGCCCATCGTCCGCTCCAGATATTTCGCACCTTCCTGCGGAGCCATCCGTCCGGCAACTTCGCTCATCGGAATGAGCAGCGGCAGCGAACCATCTTCGCGCTGTACGGTTTCGTACGCAATACAGACTCCCTGCGACTTGATCATAGCCGCGGTTAATTCCCTGCTGGCGGCAAAATGGAAATATGTAAAGACAATCTGATCGCGACGGATGAGATTGTATTCCGGTTTGATCGGCTCTTTCACTTTAATGATCATATCCGCTTTGTGGTACAGCTCTTTCGCATTTTTTGCAATCTTAGCACCGACTTCCGTGTAGGAAGCATCATCGAATCCGCTGCCGACACCGGCTTTTGATTCGACAAGGACAGTGTGACCGAACTGACGGAGTGTCTCCACTCCAACCGGCACAAGGCCGACGCGGTTTTCGTTTGTTTTTGTCTCTTTTGGAATTCCGATAATCATAGCATCATCTCGCTTGTTTTATTTGAGTATCAATATGTTTTTGAATGTCCGGATTTAGAATCACGGTGGTGAATTTTTCCGTTGCGAACAACATGCGTGCAACCTCCATGACGCTTTCAACGGTTACAGCATCAATATTCCTCACGATTGAATCAAGCGTCGTGTATTCACCATAATACAGTTCGCCGCTGCCGAGTCTCAACATCCTGTTGGAGGTGCTTTCGAGACTCATCAGCATGTTTCCCTTCAACTGTGCTTTCGCCCTGCGCAGTTCGACCTGAGAAACCGGTTTGGTCGAGATTTTGTGAAGTTCAGCATAGGCCAGTTCAAGCGCATGTCCGACTGATTTTTTATCGGTGCCGACATAAACGCCGAATGAACCGGTATCGTTCATCAATCCGAGAAACGAATAGACGCTGTAGGCGAGACCATGCCGTTCCCTGATCTGCTGAAACAGCCGTGAACTCATTCCGTCTCCCAGCACGGCATTCATCAGCAGTGCGGGATACCGGAGAGCGTGATGAGCATTGAATGCGATCGTTCCCGTGCAGACATGCGCCTGCTGAATAGGACGTGTATATTCTTTTCTGCGAGCAATACGCTTCGGCCCCCGAAACGACGCCGGGGACTGCCTGTACGATTTTGTCTTTGTAAAATACTTTTCTGCTAGTTTTACCAGCTGATCATGCGTAATATTTCCCGCACCCGCAAGAATCATATTATCATTGACATAATATTTTTTCATGTACGCGTGCAGATCTCCGCGGGTAAATCCCATGACATTGGATGCCGTTCCGATGATCGGCCGCGAAAACGGATGACCGTGAAACAAATGTTCATCAAAATATTCCATGACGACATCATCGGGATCATCCTCCGACCGTTTAATTTCTTCGAGGATGACCGTTTTTTCCTTTGCGATTTCTTTCTCCGGAAAAGTCGAGTGCTGCACCATGTCCGACAAAACATCAACAGCCAATTCCACATGTTCATCGAGCACTCGAGCGTAATAACAGGTATGTTCCTTCGTCGTGAATGCATTCATGTATCCGCCGACGGACTCGAGACTTTTAGCGATCTGTTTATAATTCCGCCGCTCAGTTCCCTTGAAGACCATGTGTTCGATGAAATGAGAAATGCCGTTTGTGGAATCCGTTTCGTTGCAAGACCCGTTGTTGATCCAGATGCCGATTGAGGCGGATTTCACCGACGGTATCGCTTCGCTGATGACGCGAATACCGTTTGCGAGAGTGGTTTTATGATACGCTTGAAATACTGCTGTTCCTGTTTGCGCGAATTTACCGCTGATAGCCATGCCGTCTGACGCTTTATGATTGACTTTGTCGCATTGAAGATAGATTATTTTTTTTTAAGTAAAAAGACAAATATCCTTGCTTCCCATCATTTCCTCACGAAGAAGAATGAGA
>CAZQSI010000012.1:8551-23009 GCA_964596155.1 uncultured Chitinophagaceae bacterium | reverse complement strand
GCATCGGTATCGATAAAGATCTTGATATCCATCAGAGACCGGAGTTCCTGTGAAGCAAAAATCAAGATCCCTTCGATAATAATAATATCCTTCGGTTCCAGATGCCGCGTTTCCTTCATCCGTGAATGTGTGGTGAAATTATAGAGCGGCTGTTCAACCAGCATTCCTTTTTTCAGCTCCTTGATATGATCTACGAGCAATGATGTTTCCAGAGAATCCGGATGATCAAAATTGATTGCATCCGGCTTCTTTCCTCCATATGTCGACAGATCGCGATAATATGAATCATGCTGGATGACGACGACATTTTCGGTGAAATGAATTTTTTCGAGAATCTTGTTTGTCACGGAGGTTTTTCCCGATCCGGTACCTCCCGCAATGCCGATGACTAATTGACGCATAGGTTTCCTTGATATTGACAAATGAATATAACCGAAGATAATGAGAAAGCAATAAATTTATTCAAATTTTGGAATGTTCTCTCGTTATTATTGTATGGAAGGAAATCTTTCTCTATTTTTACTCATGATTGAACAGATGTTCTTTTGGCTCTTGCTGCTGTTTTCCCTGTTTTATATTCTCCTTACCGCATTATTGTGGAGAGGACTTTCCAGACTTCACGTTCCTGTTTCAAACACATTGAAAAAGAAAATTTCCGTCATTATTGCAGCTCGAAATGAAGAGAAAAACATTCTTCCGCTTCTTTCATCCCTGGCGAACCAACGATATCCCAAGGAAAATTTTGAAATCATCGTTGTCAATGATCGGTCCACCGACGGTACGGCAGCCCTTGTTGAACAATTTCGGCAGCAGTGCGGAAATCTGAGAATGATTTCGATTGAATCCAATCAGACTGACATGCCGAATAAAAAGAACGCCCTCAGAGCCGGCATCGACGCAGCGCAGTTCGACATCCTTGCATTTACGGATGCCGACTGCATTGTTCCTCCGGCATGGTTGGAAGAAATTTCACGGCACTATTCGGAAGAGACCGGCGTGGTGGCGGGATACAGTCCTTATCGTTATGACAAAACATTTTCCGTTCTCCGTTATGAAGAATTCAGAAAATCAATCCTCGCTGCCGCCTCCGTCGGTCTTCGGAATGCGTTTTTATGTACCGGAAGAAATTTTTCCTACCGAAAAGCGGTGTTTAAACAACTCGGCGGTTTCGAAAAAATAAAGCAATCGATCAGCGGTGATGATGATTTGTTTCTGCAACGCGTCAGCGGCGAGACCGACTGGCAGATTGCCTATATGACCGGACCTGATAGTTCCGTGACAACACTTCCTCCCGATTCTTTTTCAACATTTCTTCATCAGAGAATCCGTCACATCTCCGCCGGTAAATGGTATCCAGTGTCGTTGAAGTTTTTCTATCTTCTGCATCATCTTTATTTAGTGATTGTGGCGGCCGGGATATTTATCAGTCCGTTGATGGGACTGTCGGCATTCATGATCAAAGTGAATCTGGATGCTGCCCTTGCCGTTAAAGGAGGATCGATGTTCCGCGAACAATTTACGGTGCCGCGGTTTTTCATCAGCCAGATCTATGAATTCGGATATTCACTTTTCATCGCTCCGCTGGGACACATCGGAAAATTCGAATGGAAAGGAACTACACGGAAATGAAGCGGTTCTTCTCTCATCCGGTAATCGTGAATATCGCAAAAATTGCTGTTTCAATTGCGCTACTCGCCGCAATTTTTTCGTACATCGATACCGGTACTATATTTTCATCGTTTCAAAATGCCGACATGCTCAGTTTGACCATCGGCATTGTTCTTTCCGTACTTCAATTGGTCGTCCATTTTTACCGCTGGCGGTTTCTGATGCGGCTTGTCTTTCCTGAAATTTCAAACAGAGAAGTGATTACATCGTTGTTTGTCGGATTTATGGCCGGTTTTTTTACTCCGGCACAGGTCGGCGAAGTAGCAGGTCGCATTGCCAGCCATCCGACCGTCAGTAAATCTCATGTCGTCGGCATCACGATTGTTGATAAGCTCTACTGGGCGGCAGTGACGCTGGTGATCGGAGGATCCGGCATTTCGATTTTTGTCGCCGAGTATATGACCGAATGGTGGCACCCGTTGATGCGGTATGCCGTCACCGGGATTCTTGGTATTGTCATTGCCGTGTTTCTGTATCCCGACAAGATCAAGGAATTGCTCACGTTTCTCCCCGAGAAAATACGGAATCACAAACTGTATGCGATTATCGGCGTATTCGAAAACGTTTTTCACAACCGGCAGGCGTGGAAACTATTTTCTTATACCACATTACTCTATTTGGTTCTGCTGATTGAATATTACTTTCTCATCAATGCGTTCGGCCCGGTTTCCTTTGGCGATGTGCTCATGTGTGCTTCAGCCGTCTTTTTTGTTAAGTCGGTCATATTACCCATCTCGTTCGGTGATCTCGGAGTGCGGGAAGGAGCGGCGATCTTCTTTTTTGGATATGCGGGCGCCGCAGCAGAAGTGGCATTTAACGCTTCAATTGTCATGTCCTTTACCAACGTCATCATTCCAACAATCATCGGAGCGCTGATGGTCACAACATTGAAAAAGCGATGATAGCCATCTTCCTTGAGATCAGTTCCTATCTTTTAATCGCTGTGCTGGTGATTTATATCCGTCAGGTACTTTTTTTTTACAGGGGACTTTCCCGCCTGCGTCATGGTATCAACGAATCAATTCATTCTATCACGGTCATTATTCCTGCTCGTAACGAGGAAGAAAATATCGAACGCTGCCTCCATTCTCTCATGGCACAGCGGTATCCTGTCGGGAAGCTTTCCGTAATCGTCATTGATGATCAGTCGTCGGACCGTACATCGATTATTGTGGATTCTGTTGCAAAAATTTCTCCTGTTCCGATTGTACAATTTCGATCGGAAGAGTCATCCCCGATCCGGTCTCCGAAGATCAGAGCTATCGTTCAGGGAATGCATCATGCTTCCGGCGACATTATCGTGCTGACGGATGCTGACTGCATCGTACCGCAGGATTGGATCGCTACGATCAATGCTCATTTTGACGGGAATGTCGGCATCGTCACGGGATTAACGGTGTATGAGTATGATGAAAGAATTTCAAAAATATTTCAGGGAATTCAATTTCTCGATTTCATCTCTTACACCGCCGTGGCAGCGGGTGCCATCGGCAGCGACCGCATGCTCGTCAGCAACGGCAGCAATATGGCGTTTAGAATCCCTGCCTTCCATGATGCGGGAGGATTTAACACCATGGCACATATCAATACCGGGGATGACTCGCTGCTTGCACAGAAGATCGTCGAAACTGGACGATGGATCGCACGGTTTGCTTTTCGCGATTCGTGTACAGTCCGGACAAAACCGGTACGGACTTGGAGAGAAATGTTCAGCCAGAGGATGCGGTGGGTGGGTCAAACGGCCTATTATCCTCCGTATATGATGGTGTTTATGATTTCCACATTTATCATGTATGTGGTCCTTGCGTTCACCATTCCCATGTCGTTCAGTGAATGGAATGCCGTGCCGTGGCTGATCGTCACCGGAAAATTTGCCGTAGATTATTTGATTATGCACCGATTTACGACGATCACAGGAACAGAGGAGGCAATGAAATATTTTCTTCCGACGGCACTCATTCACATCCCGATGGTGCTGATCGCCACGATCGGCGGTTATTTTTTTTCATTTAATTGGAAAGACCGGCGGTTAAAAAAAGAATCAGTATGATTTCCGCTATCAACAAACAGATCAGCTTCTTTTGCCCGGTTTTTATTTTATGATGACTCATACAGGATTTCTGCATCGGTTGTTATTCCCTTCCATGCTTTGGCGCATGCCCGGTCAGAATATTTATCTGACATTCGATGACGGACCTCATGCAGACGCCACACCCGTTGTTTTGGAAAAACTGCGGTATCATAATGTTCCGGCTACCTTCTTTTTATCGGGAAAAAATATTTCCGGTCTGGAACATCTGGTAAAAGAAATTCATACTCAAGGCCATTCCATCGGAATTCATGCATATCATCATACCCGCGCTCTGGCATTTTCAAAAGAGCGAACAATCAACGAAATACGGGAGACGGAAAAACTTGTCTCTGCAATTGTGCCGGTGAAATGCCGCTTGTTCCGTCCCCCCTTCGGTTTCTTTTCCTGGAACACCATCCGTGCTGTGCGTGCTCTCGGATATTACCTGGTGATGTGGAGCGTGATTCCGGGAGATTTTAGAAAACGACCTGTCTCCGGCATCGTTTCAACGGCACTCCGCCGCCTTTCGGGCGGATCTATCATAGTGTTGCATGATAATCACCTGACAGCCGAATCTATCGGCGCGCTTCTGGACGAATTGATTCCTGCGATCAAGAACCGTGGATTCACATTTGGCGCCATCCGATGATGTTTTCTGCCGATGATTCAATCCATTTCTTCTCAGTTGTCTTTAGCGAGCGCAATAACTATTTTATTGACATCCGTCTGCAATAACAGGAGGACGGAATAGAATACGCCTCATCCGGCGGCAACATCAATTCAGAATTTGATTCGAAGATTCACCATCGAATAATTTTAGACGGCACTGTGCACATGCTCCTATTTCCATTTTTTCTCTACGCAGAAACCCACTACCGGTTCAAATACTTCTTCAGTCTGTATAAAAAATCGGAACCCGAAATCATCACCGACGGTCCGCACCGTCTCGATCCCGATAAACCATATCCGATTCTGCTGTTGATAAAGGATGCCGACCGGTATCCCGTGGAACTTCATCAGTTGAAGATTACACTGATCCGGAATGCGGCAAAAGTATACACCCATACATTCAAATTTGAACAACCGATGATGATTAACGAGCATTATTGGTTCAAAATATTCGAACTGAACTTTACGGGTGTTCTCTCCTCCCTGTTCGGCATGATGACGGTGGAAACAGAAGTTGTTTCTTACCGGCGCGGCAAGAAAAAAATAACCCGGAGCAACAATCACCGCTTTACCTCCAAAGTGCCGCTGACATTTTACCGTTCCAAAACCTCTCTTCCGCACCTCAACGGATGGGTCTTCGGAGATGCCCATACTCATTCAACCTACACGGAAGATCAGGTTGAGTTCGGCTCGCCGATTCCCGCATCGATCATCTTGTCCCGTTCAATGGGACTCTCCTTCTTCGCCGTGACCGATCATTCCTATGATCTCGACGACAGAGTTGATACGTATCTCCTGAATGATCCGGAGATTCCAAAATGGAACGCAATGCAGGATGAGATTGACCGTCTGAATGCTTCAGGAAATGATTTTGCGGTTCTTCGCGGAGAAGAAGTCTCCTGCACAAATTCCGAGAAAATGAATGTCCATTTTTTACTGCTCGGAAACAGGAGATTTTTCCATGGCTCCGGCGACGGCGGCGAGAAATGGTTTAAAACAAAGAGCGAATTTACCATCCGCAACATTCTGCTAGAAAAGGAAAAACATGTGACGGCGTTCGCTTCCCATCCAACGGAGGAGGTGCCATTTCTGCAACGGCTGCTGCTGAAGCGGGACGAATGGACCGTCGGCGACATGTCGGAAAAAAAGCTTACCGGACTTCAAATATTAAACGGACAGTATTCGGACGGCTTTTTCAGAGGATTGGATATCTGGAAGTGGCTGCTGCTCCGCGGAGAAAAAAAGTTTCTCCTTGCCGGAAACGATGCCCATGGGAACTTCAACAGATTCGTGCAAATCGCCGTGCCGATGCTCTCATTCCGCGAGCACCAGCATCAGTTGTTCGGAAAAATGAAAACTGCCGTTCTGACGCATGCCGTGACCGAGCATGCGATTATCGAATCCATCGGGAGAGGAAAAACCGTCATTACCAACGGACCGATGATAACGATCGCCGTCGAAACGGATGCGCCTGATATCGGAGCTATCGGGGAAACCGTCCTGGGGAAAAATTTTGTCGTAAAACTTCAGGCGCGGTCCACAGAAGAGTTCGGATCATTCGTTTCCATCAAAGTGCTGTTCGGCGTCATCGGCAAGGGAGAACAAAAGCTGTTCGAACTGAGAAGCTTTGACGATCCGTTTTCACTGCATCAGATCAGCGATTGGCATCATGCCGATCATTTTTCGTATATTAGAGCCGAAGCAACAACAAGCAACGCTCACGGCATCGACCGCGAAGGATTTTGTTACACGAACCCAATCTGGATCAATCCCGAATGATGAAAGGCGTCATCCTCCTCTTCACCGTCTGCACACTGGCGTCAACCGCCGAACATGGACTCACATTCTATTCAGGTCCGCTGTTGTTTCGTCCGCTCGCCGCCAATACTTTTGAACCTCGGTTAGGTTTGATCTGGCATGCCGACGATAACCGGCTGCGCCTGGACATCGGCAATTCGGTGGATATGCTGCAGTATTCGTTTGATGATGCCTCGAAACGAATCACCTTCGGCGCAGATTTTTTCACTTACACACTGCTGCGCGGAGAACCGAATTTTCATTTTCCGGTGGATGCCGTCGATTATTTTTTCGGGTTCTCATTAAATTACAGCGACACACTCAACTCGAACGTTATTGCTGCGCGGTTGCGGCTCTCTCATATCAGTGCTCATTTTGCTGACGGGCATTTCGACGGATCCACGGGAGTGTGGAAGGATGGATTATCGCCGCGGGTGTACAGCAGAGAATTTTTCGACCTCGCCGTCTCCTATGAACATCCTTCTGGTCTCCGCGGTTATGCAGGAGTCATCTATCTCTGGCATGTTGATCCCACAACAATTGATGCCTTCAGCGGTTACTCCGGTGCGGAATATCATTCATCGATAACAACCCACCTGAACGGTTTTGCAGCGTACCAACTATCCGTCAGCGGATTTCGGCCGCGTCATGAACTTCAGACAGGCATGAAGATAGGCACATGGAGCGGACGGGGAACAAAACTTTTTTTCATCCATCATGCCGGCAACAGTATTCATGGAGAATATTTTGACCGACGGGATAATTACTCCGGCATCGGATTTACCATTGATTTTTAATTTATGACTACCGGAACAATACTAAAACATTTCGCACTCTTTTTGGCAACCTTTTTCACCACCACTGTTGCCGGTGTTGCGTGGCTGAATATCGATCCGTTTGATCTTACAAATTTTTCGCACGGACTTCCCTACTCACTATCGATTCTTTTTATTCTCACCTGTCATGAATTCGGACATTATTTCGCTGCACAATATCACGGTGTCCGGGCGACGCTTCCGTTTTACATTCCGATGCCATCGCTCCCCGGATTTCTCAATTTCGGAACATTCGGAGCGGTGATAAAAACCCAATCGCCGATCCCTTCAAAAAAAGTTTTATTCGACATCGGTGTCGCAGGACCGATCGCCGGTTTTATAGCCACAATCGGAATACTTATCTACGGATTTACTCATCTTCCCGGAAAAGAATTCATCCTGCAAATTCATCCTGAATATTTTACGCAGGAACAGCAGGGCATCGGTCTCGGTTTCGGAACTTCTTTATTGTATGACTTTCTCGCGCTGCTTCTCGCCGACGGAACACGCGTCTTCATTCCTCCGATGACGGAAATGTATCATTATCCCTATCTTTGTACCGGATGGTTTGGTTTGTTTGTCACGGCGATGAACATGATTCCTGTCGGGCAGTTGGACGGCGGTCATATTTCCTATGCCATGTTCGGAGAGAAGCATCGTTCGGTCTCCCATGCAGCCTTTGGCGCGCTGCTGCTGATGGGTGCCGCCGGATTTTTACCGATGGCAGGAATCGAAACATCGTTCGGTTGGTCCGGCTGGATTTTCTGGTCGCTCATTCTGTTGTTTTTCATAAAATTATATCATCCTCCGGTTGAAGATGAAACGGAACTTGATCCGAACCGAAGAATGATCGGCTGGATTGCATTCGGGATTTTATTGCTCAGTTTTTCGCCGACGCCGTTCACGCTCGGATTTTAGATTGACTCTGGATTCAATATTTATTATCATTGTTAAAGAATTTCATAACAATTGCAGTCTGCCATAGCATAGTTCGATACTTGTTTGCCGTTATCATCGCATCACGAACATCTATATTATTGCAGATTGCTTTATTCCAGCCGAGGATAAAGCCTCGGTTTTTTTTTATATGACAAGAATACCGCTGTTGTTTTCCATACTCCTTCTGACTGTTTCGGGATGCGATATTCCCGAACTCACGACGGTGATTGATACTCAAATTCCTCCGGTGATTATCGAGGCATCGTTATCGCCCTCAACAGTGGATTTTGGGAAATTGTCGTCAGAAGGGACAACACATTCGATTGCTCTCGTCGGTTATGTCAATACCAAGGATGACAACGGTCTTGAGGATATTTCTTCGGTCACTTACACTCTTTTTTCTCCAAACGGATCATTCTTTGTTTCAGGAAATCTTTTGGACGACGGCGTATTTCCCGATGCACAGCGCGGAGACGGAAAATATCAATCGACGATAAATTTAAAATTACCAAAGCAGGTAATCGGTACGTACAATGTTCAGTATACCACAACGGACAAGAAGGGATTTACAAGCAACACGTTTAATTTACCTCTGAATATCATTCTTTCCACAAATGCTGCCCCGTCCATTTCAAATTTGAAAGCCCCGGATACTGTCCGCGTCCCGTTGACCTCAGACAGCGTCAACATGGTTTCCATCACGCTGGATGTCAGCGATCCCGACGGTCTGAGTGATATCACTTCGGTCATTTTAACATCCCAACGTCCGGATTCGACTGTCGCAGGAACATTTTTTCTTTATGACGACGGCGGTACGGTAGTCCACTCACAATTCGGCATTACCAGCGGCGATACTCATGCCGGCGACGGAAGGTATTCTATTGTCATTCCGATTTTTCATACGGCTCAAAAAAATACTTACAGAGATTTTATTTTTACGGCACGAGACCAGTCTGGCGTTTTTTCCAATGTCATTTCAAAACGAGTGCACATCCAATGAAGCATCAGCTGCATATCGTACTTTTATTTGTTTCCGTACTGATCGTCCGGGCGCAGCCGCACATTCTTTCCGATCAATCATTTACCATTGGTCAAGCCAACACTCTTTCGTCTCTTCCTTTCGGCAATAGCATTACCGACATCGTGGTACAAAGTGACACGATCTGGCTCGGCACGGGAAAGGGATTAAGCCGATCAACAGACGGCGGAACTACATGGAAGAATTATTATGATTCTCCTGAATTCGGCAAGGAGGATATCTCTGCAATTGCCGTCCGCGGAAAAGATGTCTGGGTTGCTACGGCACATAGTGTCGTTCGAGACGGCCAGTCTCTTCCCGAAGGAAGCGGACTTCGGTATTCATCCGACGGCGGCACAAGCTGGAAATACATTCCGCAGCCGGTTGATGCAAAAAATGTCGACACACTTTTTTGGAATACCAAAAGTACGATCAGAGCACTCGGAATCACAACATCGATCAACAACATTACGTACGACATTGCCATTGCCGGCGCCGATGTCTATATCTGCTCTTTTGCCGGCATGGCGCGGGTTTCACGGGATACAGGAAAAACCTGGGAGCGGGTGATTCTTCCTCCGGACAATCTGACCTCGATCACGAGAAACGATTCTCTCAAATTCGATCTGTCTCCTTCCGGCGGCGCCCTCGGACTTCAGAACAATTTGAATCACAGAGCATTTTCCGTTCTCGCTGAAAACGATTCAACGGTTTGGATCGGAACGGCGGGAGGAATTAACAAAACATCCAACCGGGGAGATTCCTGGGTACGATATTCGAAACAGACACAGGTCAATCCGATTTCGGGAAATTTCGTTGTGGCGCTCGCTCAACAACAAACCGGCGGTAAAAATATTATTTGGGCTGCAACAGTGAATGCCAGCGACAACACGGAGCGACGAGGAGTGAGTTTTACCGATAACGGCGGCATTTCGTGGAAACAATCGTTGCTGGGAGAATTTGCACACAATTTCGGATTTCAAGGAGACATTGTCTACGTCCCGACGGACAAGGGAGTGTTTCGGTCGAGCGATTTCGGAACTTCATGGATTCAGACAGGAACAATTTACGACAAGCAGACACGGCAGCGATATACCCAGTCCAAATTCTATGCTGCCGCCGCACAAGCTGATACCGTATGGCTGGGCGGTGCGGATGGTTTAGTTCGTTCGATCGACAACATTTCGACGCCGTTTGGCAGCGAATGGACCATTCTGCATGCTTCGCAAAAACTTTCCGGCGCATCGGCGTCGTATGCTTTTCCGAATCCGTTCGCTCCCGATGATGAAATTGTACGGATTCATTATTCAACGGGAAAATCCAGTACGGTGCCGGTCACCGTCCGAATCTTTGATTTCGGGATGAATCTCGTCAGGACGGTGATCAACAACGCGCCGAGAGAATCAACGCGCGAGCATGACGAACTGTGGGACGGCAGGGATGAGCAAAACAGATTTGTGGCAAACGGAGTCTATTTTTATCAGATCGCCGTTGATCAGGATCAACCACGATGGGGAAAAATTCTTGTCATTCAATAAAAAAATATTCGTTTTCATTTTCATGCTCTGCGGTACTTCCGCCGCATCGGCACAACTTGCCGGTGCACCCGGTGCATTTTCACGGATGGGATTCGGCGCGCGCGGAATGGGAATGGGAAATGCAATGACAGCCGTTTCCCGGGGAGAGAATCCAGGGTTTTACAATCCGGCACTCACTGCATTGCTGAAAGAGAGTCATGCTTCCCTTTCATACGGACTGCTTTCGCTCGATCGAAGTCTGAATGTTCTTTATTATTCTCATCCCATCGATACGAATGCGGGGCTTGCGATCGGTATATTAAATTCCGGCACTTCGGATATTGACGGCCGGGATATCGACGGATTTCATACGGAGATGTATTCGGTTTCAGAAAATCAATTTTCACTCTCGTTTGCGCTGCGTGTCCGAAAAATCTCCATCGGACTCACAACCAAGTTATATTATTTTTCTCTGTTTGACGAACTCTCTGCAACATCCGTCGGATTCGATTTTGGTTTCGCGTATCCCGTTACAGACCGCCTGACGCTGGCTGGTGTTTTTAAGGATTTCAATGCAAAATACCGGTGGGACACTTCAAAACTGTACGGTCAACTGGGAAATTCCACAATTGAAAAGTTTCCAACGTTGCAAACCATCGGAGCATCATATTTTTTGGAGGATTATTCACTTCTCCTTTCAACAGAAGTGGAACGAAGCAGTCTCTCCACAACCTATCTCCGTGCGGGAGGCGAATTTACTCCGGTTCAGTCATTAACGCTCCGTGCCGGCATCGACGGTTGGGATCTTAAAGAACCGAACCAGGCACATCCGACTTTCGGATTTACGTTTCAGACGGAATATTCCGATTGGAAACCATCATTTACTTATGCGTATATTCTTGAGAGATACGGTTTGTTCTCTATGCATGTTTTATCATTTTCAACAGTACTGAAATGAAATTTCGATCCATTCTTATTTTGACACTTATTTCCATTTCGGGAATTTCTGCCCAAACAGTCCGTACCGGGCTCCCCTTTTTGAAATCAGGGACCGACGCACGGTCGGCTGCGATGGGTGAAGCATTTTCATCGGTCATCAACGATCATGCATCTTTTTTTTACAATCCGGCAGCCCTCCGAATGACGGACCGCCGTCAGCTTTCGGTCGGTCACCGGGAAGGATTTTCCGATGTTACATCCGATTATCTCGGTGCAACCCTGCCGGGTGAAAGTGTCTCCGTTGGTATTGCGGCAATGACTACTTCCGTCGGCGGCATCGAAGTGCGGCAGCGGCCCGGAGAACCGGAAGGTACATTTGATGCGAGAAATGCATTACTGAGCGGCGGAGCGGCGATCATGGCGGCCGACGGAATTGCAGCAGGAATTGCCGGAAAACTTTTGTACGAAAAAATTTACGTCGACGAAGCGAGCGGGTACTCATTCGACGCTGGTATTATGTATCGGATGACGAACGAAATTGTATTCGGTGCGGCGATACTAAATGTCGGAACAATGAGCGTGCTTCGTGCGGAACGTTCCGTAGTACCTGCAAGCATGAGAGTGGGAGGATCGTATACATCCTCGCTTTCAAGCGACATTTCGGTCATAGCTGCGGCTGACTTTGTAAAAACACTGGATGACAATATCTCCCATATTCATATCGGAGGGGAATTAACGTACGATGCAATGATGATGATTCGTGCCGGGTATCAGACAGGGTACGAAACCCGTTCGATCTCCGGCGGTATCGGAATTTTGTACGGCATGATCAGAGTGGATTATGCGTTTGTACCATCTTCGGGAGTGTTTACACCGAATCATACAGTTTCTCTCAATTTCTTCCTTTAGTGTTCTCCGCAGGTGAACAAACAACCTCATATATTGTTCACGGCAACATTCAGCACCCCATTTATCCGTGAAGATCTGACCATCCTCCGCTCTCGATACCGGGTAACCGAAGTCATCTCCTCCGGTCCTATGACGTTTTTTCGATATCTATCAATGCTCCGATCGGTGGATTGCACATTCTCCTGGTTTGCATCGGTCTATTCGTCTCTTCTTGTCTTCCTGACAAAACTGTTCGGTGTGAAATCCATTCTTATCCTCGGAGGCGTCGATGTTGCGCGCGAACCGTCATATCACTACGGCATATGGAACAGCAGATGGAAATCGCGGCTCGTTCGGTACGGTATTACGCATGCCGATGCAGTGCTGGCGGTGGATCCTTCGCTCAAATCTGAAGCAATGCGGCTGTGCGGATACGACGGCGGAAATATTTCAGTCGTCCCAACGGGTTACGATGCGAAACGATGGACTCCCTCCGGTGCGAAATCACCCCGCGTGTTAAGCATCGGAATTGCGGAGACACTTCCCCGGTTTATGAAGAAAGGATTCGACCGTCTGTTTGCCGCTGCGGCGCTCATGAAGGATGTAGAATTCACAGTGATCGGGATTTCCGATGAAGTGAAAAAGCAATGCGCCATTCCGCCAAATGTCCGGTGCATTTCTTCCGTTCCGCAGGACGAACTGCTGGAACACTATCGAACTTCTAAAGTATTTTGCTTACTTTCTCGTCATGAAGGACTTCCGAATGTCCTTTGCGAAGCGATGCTGTGCGAATGCGTTCCGGTCGGATCGAATGTGTACGGTATCCCCAACGGAATCGGAAATGCCGGTTACATTGTCAATCCTGAACATATGGAACAGATCGTCTCCTCTCTCCGTTCCGCATTACAGTCGGATGATGCAGCGGGAGCGGCTGCACGGCAAAGAATCGTTTCGGAGTTTCCGCTTGATAAACGCAAAAATGAAATTCTTTCGATTGTTTCAACAGTACTTTCATGAATAACGATGTCATTCGATTAACCGTTGGTTTGCTCGCCGATGAACCGGGCTGGAAAATTCTGCTCGATCAAATCGGCATTCGGCGGGAGCTGTTTTCCGGTTCCGCCGATGCGATTTCTGCGTACAGCGTTATTATCGTGAACGCGCCGTTAACCGGCAATCAACATGAACAGCTTAAAAATTATCTGAAGAACGGCGGATGTATTCTTTCCGTTTATGGATACGGCGATGAACTGGTGCCCATTGACACCATTTCGCATTACTTCCGGTCCATCCCCCCGATCTATATTGATTACGGTTACACGCATGACATTCTGGATATCAATGCCATAGGGCGCACCAACACAACGGAAAGCACCATTCTGAACAAGCATCGCGTCGGCCGCGGCTCGATCCTTACTATTCCATTCGATATTAACCTGCTGATGACGGAATCGTCGAGAAAAAGAAAAAATTTTTATTCTCACTATTCCCGGCTGCCCAATGAAATCGTCTCCGGAGTCTCCAAATCACAGCTGAGACTGTTGGTTCATTCAACGCTTGAATTTCTGCACTTCGAACGGAAATTACCTTTTATTCACACCTGGCGATTTCCCCGGAACGAGAAGACGATATTTACTTTTCGTGTCGATTCGGACAAAGGAAATCAGGAAGAGGTCAACGGACTGAACCGGTTGTTTCAGCGTCACTCCATTCCTGCTGCATGGTTTCTCGATGTGAAGAGTCATGAACCATGGATTTCGGAATTCAAAACATTCACCGGCCAGGAGATCGGTGTTCACTGCTATGAACATACGACGTCAGCAGTGCTGGACGATAATATCAAAAATTTCGGAAGGGCAATCCGTATTTTGTCGGAAAACGGCATGACAGTGAAAGGAGCCGCAGCGCCCCGCGGCGATTGGAATCATTCCGTTTCCCGTTCGTTTGAGTCGTTTGCACTTTTGTACTCTTCTGAATTCAGCTATGATTATGACAATCTTCCTTCATTCCCCTGGCTCGGCGATTCCTTTTCTTCCGTTTTGCAGCTGCCGATTCATCCCATTTGTCCGGGAACGTTGAGACGAGCAGGATATGACTCCGAAATGCAGTTGATATATTTCGTCTCGTACGTCGACTC
>CAZQSI010000012.1:0-8451 GCA_964596155.1 uncultured Chitinophagaceae bacterium | reverse complement strand
TCCCTGTGCCGATCGGACCGGTCAGTCATCGCCCTATCGGCTATTCGCCTCCACTCGACATCATGCGCGCACGGTCATTCGACTGGCGGCATCTGCTGATCGATATTTTGGAACTCTATTACCGACGAAAGAAATGAAAATTACTCTTGCAAGTTATCAGCCGGTTTCAATTCTTAACGGCGGACCGCGCGTTCAGGCGTTGCAAACAAAAATCGAATTGGAACGACTTGGTACGGAGGTCGAATTGTTCGACCCGTGGAAACCGTTTGTCCGCGACGAACGGAATCTCTTCCATCTTTTTGCCGCGAATCTCGGAACATTTCACCTGGCGAGCGTACTTCAGAATTTTTCCATACCGTTTGTCAGCTCATCAATTTTTTATACACAGCATTCACCGTCATATATCCGAACGATTCTTGGATTGTCGCGGACTCTGAAAAAAATAAAAGCAGGCATCTGGACCAACTATGACTATACCCGCCAAATCTGTGCCTGGTCCAAAGCAGTGCTGCCGAACACGAGCGATGAAGCACATCTTCTCGGAGAAGGAATCGGTGTTCCGAAGAATAAAATATCGATTATTCCGAACGGTGTGGAGGCACGGTTTGAACATGGCGACCCGTCATTGTTCAAAAAAACATACGGCCTGGATAACTTCATCCTGAATGTCGGACACATCGGTCCGGCCCGGAAAAATGTGCTAAAATTAATCCGTGCACTGAAACAGATCGACCATCCGGCGGTGATCATTGGAAAAGTGTCGGATACAGCGGATGGGAAACAATGTCTGGAGGAAGCAAAGTCATCCGGCAATATTCTGATCATAGAAGGTTTGGAGAACGATTCTGCAATGCTTGCATCCGCCTATGCGGCGTGCGATGTTTTTGCACTTCCCTCTCTTTTTGAAACACCCGGCATCGCCGCGCTTGAAGCAGCGCTTGCCGGAGCAAAAATTGTCATCACTCCGCATGGCGGCACAAAAGATTATTTTGGAACGATGGCAACCTATGTTGAACCGGCATCGGTGGAATCGATCCGCTCCGGTATTATTCAATCTTTAAACTCTCCCGCTCAGCCCGAACTGCGTCAGCGAATGAAACAGGAATATGTCTGGAGCCGTGTTGCGGAAAAAACTCTTTCCGTGTATAAGAGTGTCATGTCATGAACCGGCGGCGCATACTCATCATCCGTCCCGACAGAATCGGCGATGTCGTGTTAACGACTCCCTTAATCCGCGCCGTTAAAGAAACATTTCCCGATGCATTTATCGGCGTCATGGTAAATTCGACTTCGGGTGTATTACTGCAGCATAATCCTCACATCGATCTGCTGATTACTGATGATCCCGGAGGAAAAGATTCAGGCTCAGCAGGATTTTGGAGGCAAGTACGGCTCTTGCAGTCCCTGCAATTCGACACCGGATTAATGCCTCTCCCCCGGGAACGACATGCCTGGATGATGCTGTTGGCAGGAATAAAAAAACGGATCGGTGTGGGCGGAAAGATTTATCAGATCCTTACCGGGACGACAACTGTTTCCAGAAATAAATATATCCCTCTTCGTCATGAAGCGGATTACGTAATGGATCTCGGCAGAAAAATCGGCGTATCGACCGACAATATTTCCCCCGAATTGTTTGTCAGCGATGATGAACATCGAATGGCGGAAGAATATTTTGGCCGGCATGGGATTACCGCCGATATGACGATTGTGGGAATAAATCCGAGTTCAAACAATTCTGTTCCAAATTGGACACCGGAACGATATGTTCAGCTATGCAACCGGTTGAGAGATTCGTGTCGCTTATTCATCAACGTCGGTGTCGGAAACAGCGAATTAGAGAATTATTTTCATCCTTTTAGAGACCGTCACATCGTCTATTCGGGCAGAGATTTACGGGAACTGATCGCACTTTGCAGCCGGTTGTCACTTCTCGTCTCATCGAGTACGGGAACACAACACATCGCTGCAGCACTGAAAGTGCCGACCGTTACATTGTTTTGCCCGCTGCCTGCCTGTTCCGCAGCGTTGTGGGGTTCATTGGGCAATCAGGCAGAGGTCATCCTTCCGCCGGAGGGATATTGTCAGCACCGCTGCCCGGGCGATCCGAAACGCTGCACATTTGATGAACTTTCAATCGAACCGGTGCTGTCAGCCATTAAGAAATATCTTTCATAAACTGCAAAGACCGGAACGGATCGGCATTGAATGATGTTATACATGACAACGCGGAAATATCATTTCACTACAACGGAACAACCATGAACATGCGGCATATTTTTCTTTTCCTTTTTCTCGTTTCAACAGTCACATTTGCCAAAAACCCCCAATGGAAATCATTCAATGAAGGCATGACCCTCGCAAAGAAATCGGGGAAAAAAGTGCTGATTGATGTGTATACCGACTGGTGCGGATGGTGTAAAAAAATGGATGCGAACACGTACTCCAACAAAAAAGTGGTCGAATATCTCGACAAGAACTTCGTTATCATCAAACTGAATGCGGAAGGAAACGAAAACATTACGTATTCAGGCAGAACAATGAGTCCGGCAGAATTTTCGAGAGGAATGGGAGTGAACGGTTATCCTGCCACCTTATTCCTGAAGAGCGACGGTCAACCGATCACATTGCTGCCGGGATATTCCGAAGCGGATATGTTTATCCATGTGCTGAGTTTTATCGGTGACAATCAATATGAGAAGAAGAAGTTTGCCGATTATCTGGTTGAAAAAGGGGTAAAGCAATAATCCTTCAACACTCCTCCCGCCCTTTTTCAACGGCGGGAGTTTCGTTCTTCCTTTTTCCGTGAAGCGGCGAGGGTTCTTACTTCTTCTACAATCCTATCCAAATCAATCATTTCGATACATTCAAGATTGTACGGACATTGTTTTTTCCAGCATGGTGCACAGAAAAGTCCTTCGGGTATTAATTTAATTCCTCTGTCGTATACGTCGATTTCGCTCCAGCAGCTGAGACCAAACCATGCGATGACATGTTTTTTTCTGCCGATCGCGACATGCATTCCGAACGAATCTCCCGTTATAATAACATCGCAGATATCCTCATAACAAATTCCGCGGCGGACTCCTTCGGTTGTGGGAGTGCTTAACACCGCTGTTCCCGTTCGTCTGACAATTTCGGCATTCCGTTCCGTATCCTCCGGTCCACCGACCAGCACAAGCCGGACACCCGGAATCACTTTCATCCGTTCAATGAGCGTTACATGCTGCTCGATCGTCATTTTTTTATTTTCATACAAATAAGAGCAACCGGTATTGAAACCGACAATCAGATCCCCGTTGTCCAAACCATGTTCCTGTGCATATGATTCACAAAATTTCTTTTCCTCCGGACTGAGTTCGAGGATATATTCATCCCTTCTGTATTTCAGCTTCATTGATTCCTGAAGAATCTGCGTGCCGTATTTTTGATTTTTCCGGAATTTCAATTCGTCATCCAATCCGAGCCGATAGCTGTACTCCGCTTCTTTATTCAGCGGAATAATTTTTCCGTTTCCGTTCAAACCGAATCCGATCAATTCTTTTGTCTTCAGACTCTTTCCGAACGCGCATGACCGTCTGGTTTTATCGGTTTGATAGACTATGTCGAATTCCATTTGTTGAAGGATCATCCAATTCTCGGGTTCCCACACATAAACCTGATCGATATATGGATTGTTATCAAGCAGGCGGTAGGCATTGTTTAATGTAATCCAGGAGATATGGCTGTTCGGATATTTTCGTTTGATCGCAGGCAGCATGGCGGTCGTTTGAACAACGGCACCCATCGCATCCAAATTGACGATCAGTATTTTTGTGCCGATCGGCTGATGATCGAAACACTCTGTTAGACACACTATTCCCGGATAGCATGGCTTATACCCCGTAAACCGTTTGCAATCGGGAATGTTAAACTTTTGGTCAGATCGCTTTTTCGTTGTTTTCTTTTTAACAGCTTTTTTTGTCATTGTGATTCTGATTTAAGTGAACTTACTCGATGATAGGCCTGAAGGACACCATCTACTGTCAGTTCCGTCATACAAACATTGCCAATGGGACACGATGTTAAATTACAATTTAGACAATCCAATGTTTCGTTTCGGACCCAGCCGCTCCGTTCACCGTATGGTCCCTGAAGCTCGGGATTGGTAGGTCCGAATATGCCCAGTGTCGGTGTTCCAAGCGAGGCAGCAATATGCATCGGTCCCGAATCATTGCTGATAAAACAATGACACCGTTCCGCGAAAGCACCCATTTCTTTCAGCGACGTCTTCGGCAGCAGAACACTCTCTTTTTTCATCAGGGATTGAATATGTTTTACCTCGTCCCGTTCACCCGGACCCCAAAACAACAACGGGAGGGCATGTTCCTCTTCAGCGAGGCGGTCCGCCAAAAGTGCAAATGATTCCGCTTTCCATTTTTTTGTGTACCATCCTCCTCCGGCATTTATCCCTATCAATTTCCTATCAAGGATCCCTTTTTCCAGCAGCCAATCGCGGACATAATTCCTGTGATTGTCCGAAATAGGGAAATCCGGTTTCCTTTCGTCAATATCGATGCCGAAGGCGCGAAGAACATCCAAATTGAAATCGATATTGTGAATAGACCCGCTTCTCGGCGGAACATGTGCCGAATACGCATATGCCCTTCCGCGGAACGGAAAACCGATTCTGTGTTCTGCGCCGCTGAAAAAGGTCAACAGCGCTGTTCTTGGATTCCCGAAGAGATCGATGACAATGCTGTATTCCTTTTTCCTAACTTTGCGGATCAACGACAGCATTGAATCTGTCTTTTTATTGTACGGAATAATTTCACGGATACCCGGGTTTCCAATCAATACATCAACCGCAAATTGTTCGCAAAGAAAATCGATCTGAATATCAGGAAATTGTGTTTTAAGATTTTTTATGACAGGAGTGGAAAGCAGCACATCGCCGATCGCTCGAGGCTTGATCAATAACAGAGATGTCGCGGAATTGAAGATCGATGTTTGTGGGAGCACGGAAAAATTTTTATTGAAAATACCAAATAACGTCCTGAAATCAAACCGCAGGCGTATATTTTTTCCTCAGAAACTTGACAGACTTGGCGAGAATGATTATTTTTGTTTACCTATAAGAACATCAATTCTTCGGTCAATCCACGCTACTTTTTCTCACTAACGGTAGGAGTCATAATGAAACGATCGTTTACACTTATCGCTTTCTCTCTGATTGTCTCACTCTTTACGTTCGGACAGGTACATGTCGGCGCAAAATTCACTCCAAAAAAGACCACTATAATGCCCGACACCGCTTATTTCGGCGACATCGGTATTCGCGGGTGCTGGGTGGCACCTGATCTGGATAACGACGGCAAGCCGGAGATCATTGTCACAGATTACACTAAAACGGGACGCGTCCATGTTTTCCAGGCAGCGGGAAATGATACGCTCGAATGGATCTGGTCTTCACCCAGACTTGATCTGATCGACGGTCAGCCGTACGGCGGCGGCGGCGGATCGACACCACGCACAGTACGTTCCGGTGATTTGGATGGAGACGGCAAAGGAGAGATTATTTTTCCACGAAACGGAACCGGCGGCGGATTTCTTATTTTTGAATGGGACGGAGTCAACGGAAGCCATAAATTCGGCACTCTCCCCTCTGCTGTAATCCCTGACGGTATAACGTACGGAGCAAACTTCGGTCCTCTCGCCGGAACACCTCTCGAAGGCGGATTTCAGAAGACCGTCGAACAATTTGAAGTGATGGATGTGGACGGGGACGGTCAGCAGGAATTGATTACACCGAAAAACCTTTCCGGCTCGATCAATGATGACTTTTTGATCATTCACGCCGTCGGCAGCTGGGATTTTGAAAACCAGGGATTTGCAACTTTTGAAATCGAGGGTAGTTCATTAAGAAAGGCAAGTTCTGAGTTTGGCGGTGGATCACCATACGCAATCCATCCCGCAGATCTTGATGGCGACGGAAAAATGGAATTGGTCGCACACAACTGGAATTTCCAAGATTATTGGGTCATAAAAGTTACTGGAACGGATACGTATGTTCTTCCCGATTCTGTTTCGACGAATGGAAACAAATTTCATTATATGACCCCAACATATGACTATGTTTCCTTGTTTGGCGGAATTGTAGCAAATCTTGACAAAGATAATAATCAAGAAGTCTATTTCCCATTATATAGTTCATATGTAGATACGTTGGACGGTTCATTATTTGTTGTCGATTATAATAGCGGCGACAATGTGCAGGTTGCAAGCGCGAATCATGCAGTCCGAATTGCTCAGGGTGTTTCCCGCAGTACGTCGGGAACGCCGATTTCCAGCTTTACCGGAACGGTGGCAGATCTTGACAGAAACGGAAAGCAGGAAATTCTCATCGGATCCTCCTATCCTAGTAATGTTGTCGCGATAGAATATAACGGAACCGGTTCACTCCGCGATCCGGCTAATTATACGCGGAAGGTATTTTATACCGGCGAAATGGATATTTACAACACGATTTCCTACAGGGATTCTAACGGAGTGAAAGATACGGTGCGGACAATCGGAGAGGGTTTTGTTTCAAAAATGTCCCGCCCGATGGATATCGACGGCGACGGCAAAGTTGAAGTCATCCTTCCCTATCAAGCCCTGATCGATTCAACAACCTATCAATGGCAGCGATTCGATGGTGCATCGTTTGTTACGGATTCATCAAAATTGGTTTCAAATCCGAAAAAGTGGTCATTCCGCTCCCTCGAATCTGATTTGGTCGGTTCGGTCAGCAACAAAGACCTTACGGTGATAACACCGGATGATTACCAATTGAACCAGAATTATCCGAATCCGTTCAACCCGTCCACCACAATCAATTTTGTTCTTCCATTGAACAAGAAAATCTCGGTGAAGATTTATGATATCGCCGGAAAAGAAGTTTCAACACTGGTGAATGGACAAGAGTTTGCCAAGGGTTCGCATAATGTTGTTTGGAACGGACGCGATAACAACGGTTCGCCTGTTGCATCAGGTGTCTATATTGCAACAATGAGTTCCGGCAATATTGAAAAAAGCATTAAGATGATGTTGTTGAAGTAACACAAGCATCATAGTTCGAATACAAAAAAGCCCCGATGAAAATCATCGGGGCTTTTTTTTGCCTGTTCTAAACTTACTTGTAAAATTAATACGTTACGCTTACCGAAACATACTGAACATTATTAAGTCGTCCGTGGTCAGCAAAAGCGTAATCGACTTTAATGCCGTTAATATTATTCAGCTGGATATAAAAGCCGGCACCCCAGGTCAATCCGCGCTCCGAATTATCCATCAGCAATGAATTATAGCCAATCCTGCCGAAGAACATTTCGTCAAACGCCAGTTCAACTCCGGAATTGACGTACTCAACGTTGTCGTTCGGATGGGTTGCATCAACCGATGCCGTGGCGCGGATCATCTCTGTTTTCAGAACATCCATCGCAAGACCGATTCTGAACTGGAGCGGAATGTCATATGCTTCCGTCCGGTAAATGGATTCAACATTTTGAGGACCCTGTCCCTGCGTGCCGTTCGGCACATTGTTGAATGAAATATCCTGACCGTCGAGCCGCATCTTCGTTCCGAAATTGGAAATGCTCGCGCCGATTTTCAAATCGTTAAACGTTGTCGTATAAATTGTTCCGACGTCGAACGCAAAGCCGGAAGCGGACATATTCCAAATTCCTTCACGGATGTATTTGGTCGTAAACCCGATAGAAAATCTGTCGGTCAATGACCGTGCATAGGAGACACCCATGGAAAATGCTCCGTAACTCCACCGCCGTCCGTCCCCTTCAGGATTTATTTCCGTCCGGACGATATCCTCCGGTACCCGCAGCGATGTGACGGAAAGACCGATCGTGCCGAAACCGTCGATCGTCAATCCGGCAGCAACAAAATCGTAGCTGACATCCGCCAGCCATTGCGTGTGATTGAAGGATGCCTCTCCGGGAGTTTTCATCCGCGCAAGTGCGCCGGGATTCCAATAAATGGAATAGACATCACCTTCCATGGCAGCCGAACTGCCTCCCATGGCAACGGCTCGCGCACCCGCGCCGATTTTCAGAAACTGCGCCACCGTCGTTCCGACTTTCGTGGTGGTTCGCGTCAGCTGGGCATCACTCACCTGAAACGGTGTGAGAAGCAGGATTAAAGCAGAACAACGAATCAACATTTTCATTCTTTACATCTCCGATAAATTTTATTTTATAATTCCAATGCGGCCGATCTTGGTCCCGCCGGTCGGTGTTTCAACGTGGTAAATATACACGCCGTAACCGATACGCGCACTTTCCGATGACAGAAGATCCCAATTGATGTACGCCGCATTGTCGTTCTTATACAAGGTCTGGACAAGATCTCCCGTAATGGTATAAATCCTGATTGTACATGTTTTCGGGAGATTTCTGAACTGGATCGCACGCTCTCCCC
>CAZQSI010000011.1:49224-56362 GCA_964596155.1 uncultured Chitinophagaceae bacterium | reverse complement strand
CTGCTGGCCGGGTTGCCGCCGCCGGTTCCGGCGATGACGGTCAACCGGCTCTGTGCGTCCGGAATGAGCGCCGTGGCGGTTGCTGCCAATAATATTCGTCAGGGCGACGGCGAACTCTATATAGCCGGGGGAGTGGAAAGCATGTCCCGTGCTCCGTACGTCATGGCGAAACCGTCGGAAGCATTTTCCAGATCGCCGGAAATATTCGATACTGCTCTGGGCTGGAGATTTGTCAATGCCCGGATGAAAGAAATGTACGGCATTGATGCAATGGGAAATACGGCAGAAAACGTTGCGGAGCAATATTCAATTTTACGTTCAGATCAGGATTCGTTTGCAGCGTGGTCGCAGCAGAAAACGAAACAGGCGATTATCAATCAACGGTTTTTTAAGGAAATTATTACCATCGAAGTAGCAACCCGAAATGAAACAATCATTATCGGAGACGATGAGTTTCCGCGTCCTGACACGACAGTGGAAAAACTGGCAAAACTCAAACCGGCGTTCAGAAAAGATGGAAAAGGAACAGTCACGGCCGGCAACTCTTCCGGGTTAAATGACGGAGCCTGTGTTCTCATTATTGCATCGGAAGATGCGGTGAAGCGTTACGGACTGAAACCGATTGCAATGTTTATATCGTCTGCTGTGGTCGGCGTAGAACCGAGGGTGATGGGAATCGGACCGCTTCCTGCCTCGCAGAAAGTACTGGAAAAAACCGGCCTGAACATTACCGACATGTCCGTCATAGAAATGAATGAAGCGTTTGCCGCTCAATGTCTTGCAGCAATGCGCGGACTCGGAATAGCGGACGATGATCCGAGAGTTAATCCAAACGGAGGGGCAATCTCACTCGGCCATCCATTGGGAATGTCCGGCGCCAGACTGATTACCACTGCAGCATATGAACTGCATAACAACGGCGGTCGGTATGCCTTGTGCACCATGTGTGTTGGTGTCGGACAGGGAATGGCCGTTATCATTGAAAAAGTATAATTATTTTGAAAGTGCATAAAGCATGGCGGCAGGAAATATTTTTTCTTTCAAAGGATTCGTACCGGTTATTCACAGAAGCGCATTCGTCCATCCGCAGGCGACGGTAATCGGAAATGTCATGATTGGAAAAGATGTTTATGTCGGTCCGTCCGCGGTGATCCGCGGTGATTGGGGAGGGATTGTTATTGAAGACGGATGCAACATTCAGGAAACATGCGTTATTCATGTCTTTCCGGGGCTGTCAATGACGTTGAAGAAACATGCGCACGTCGGTCACGGTGCGGTAATTCACGGCGCTCACATCGGGAAAAACGTTTTGATCGGCATGAATGCAGTCGTCATGGATCAAGCGGAAATCGGTGATGAATCAATCATCGGCGCTCTCTCATTTGTACCGTCGTCGATGATCATACCGCGCCGGTCGGTGGTTGTCGGCAATCCCGCAAAAGTTGTGAAACAGGTGTCGGATGAGATGCTGGAATGGAAATCGAACGGTACGGAATTATACCGATCGCTTCCGGAAGAGCTGCGGAAGTCAATGAAATCCGTTCGGCCGCTCCGGTCGGTTCCAAAACATCGGAAGAAACAGGAACAACATTATTCACCATGGAAAAAAGAATATCGGAAAAAATCATGAAGCTGAAATCATTTGCCTACGGAAAATGGATTGAAGGTACGGGATCGTCCGTCGCATTGCGAAGTGCGGTGACCGGTGATCATCTGTTTGATGCGGACAGCACCGGAATGGAATTCGGCACAATGCTTTCCTACGGAAGATCGACAGGAGGAAAAAATATCCGGGCGTTTACTTTCCATCAGCGTGCGTTGATGTTGAAAGAACTTGCAAAATATTTAACTGCCCGCAAGGAAGAATTGTACGGATTATCATATTATACCGGAGCCACGAAAACTGATTCATGGTTTGATATTGACGGCGGGATCGGAACATTGTTTGCTTTTTCCAGCAAGGGACGAAAGGAATTGCCGAATCAGATGGTATTTATCGACGGGGATACTGAATTATTGTCGAAAGGAGGAACATTCGTCGGGCGTCATATTTGTGTTCCGATGGAAGGTGTCGCAGTTCATATTAACGCCTATAACTTTCCTGTCTGGGGAATGCTGGAAAAATTCTCTCCCGCATTTCTTGCCGGAATGCCGAGCATTATTAAACCGGCAACATCTACCTGTTATGTTGCCCAAAAGGCCGTTGAGATGATGATCGCCTCCGGAATACTTCCCGAAGGATCGTTGCAATTGATTTGCGGCAGTGCCGGGGATCTGTTTGAGCATCTGTCGGTGCAGGATGCCGTCACGTTTACCGGTTCGCATGCCACCGGAACCAAACTTCGTCAGCACCCTTCCGTTGTCAACAATTCCATCCGATTCAATATGGAGGCAGATTCCTTAAATAGCTGCGTGCTGGGAGTGGATGCCGGTCCGGAGTCGGAAGAATTTTCACTTTTCATCAAAGAAATTGCGAGGGAAGTAACGACAAAAGCGGGCCAACGATGTACGGCAATCAGACGAATTATCGTACCCAATCAGCATGTCGATGCAGTTATCACCGCACTGCACAAACGGCTTTCCGGAGTTGTCATCGGCGATCCGGTTCTGGATGATGTAAAAATGGGACCGCTGGTGAGTGAAGATCAACGCCGGGAAGTGCAAGATCGAGTTAGTGAGTTGTCGAAGTCATCTGAAAAAGTGTTCGAATATTCCGGTGAATTCAAAAAAAACGGACATTCCATCGAGAACGGCTCTTTCTTCAGGCCAACGCTTCTTCATTGTCGAAAGCCGCTCGATTCCTCCGGACCTCATGAAATTGAAGCATTCGGACCGGTGAGCACCATTATGGGATATTCCTCAACAGAGGAGGCAATTGAAATCGTACGGAGAGGGAAGGGAAGTTTGGTGGGATCATTTTTCTCTAACAATGATGACGAATGCCGTCAATTTGCGTTCGGCATTGCACCGTACCACGGCAGAATTCTAATGATCAACCGGAATTGTGCAAAAGAATCGACCGGTCATGGCTCTCCAATGCCACAAATGGTGCACGGCGGACCGGGGAGGGCCGGCGGAGGGGAAGAATTGGGCGGTATTCGCAGTGTTCTGCATTATATGCAGCGAACCGCGCTTCAGGGATCGCCGACAACGTTGGGAAAAATCTACGGTGAATACACAGTCGGCGGAGAAACTTCGACAGACGGTATTCATCCATTTAAAAAATATTTTGACGACCTCGTCATCGGTGACTCTGTGTTAACTGCTTCACGCACGATCACAATGGAAGATGTCGAACAATTTGCGTCATTAAGCGGCGATCATTTTTATGCTCATATGGACGACGATCTGGCGAGAAAATCTATTTTCGACAAGCGTGTAGCTCACGGATATTTTATTCTTTCAGCAGCGGCCGGACTTTTTGTCGAGCCGGGTTTTGTGCCGGTGCTCGCAAATTACGGATTGGAACAATTGCGCTTTCTGATGCCGGTGTACCCCGGCGACTCCATTACCGTCCGCTTAACCGTAAAATCAATTCGACCAAAAGAAGGCGAACATCAAGGTGTGGTGGAGTGGGATGTTATCGTTTTCAATCAGCGAAATGAGAAGGTTGCGGTCTATACATTGTTAACTCTCGTTGCCAAACGCCCGTAAGGTATTACAATTTTCATCCATCATTGAACTGGAATATGTAATGGCGTACAATCATCTTCAATTGAACATTGAGAATCATATTTCAAGAGTGAGACTGCATCGGCCTCCCGTTAATGCATTAAACAAAGAAATGGTCGCCGAGCTGATTGATGCTGCACAATCCATGAAAGCCAATGACGATGTCTGGCTGGTGGTTGTGACGGCCTCCGGTAAAACATTTTGTGCCGGAGCGGATCTCAAAGAACGGGCGGAAATTCCTCAGGAAGAAGTCATTAACGTTGTTTCCGGAATACAATCGGTCGTCGCTGCATGGTGTGAAGTGCCGCAGCCCGTTGTCATGGGAGTTCAGGGTGCAGCACTGGGCGGGGGGATGGAGTTTGCGCTTGCCGGCGACATCATTGCTGCGAGCGAGAATGCCATATTCGGGCTCCCTGAAACGAGTCTGGGAATCATTCCGGCAGCAGGAGGGACTCAGCGTCTGGCGCAGCGAACGTCATCCGGAACGGCAAAAAAATGGGTGTTGACGGCAAAAAAATATTTCGCCAGCGAAGCCTTAAGTGACGGTGTTATTGATTATTGCTTTTCCGAAGAGTTGTTCAGCGATGGTCTTGAAGTCATCGTCAGCGAGATTTCGTCCAATGCTCCTCTTGCGCTTCGGCAGGCGAAGAAAGCGATCGAAAGTTCGTATTCCCGCTGGCTGTTGGATGGATTTGAAAATGAAAAATCATTTTATCAGCCGTTAATCCCCACTGTGGACAGAACGGAAGCACTCCATGCTTTTCGGGAAAAGCGGAAGCCGGTATGGAAAGGGAAATAAATTTTTGTATCTTTTATATGAGTATTCCTCAAAAGGGAGATAACATATGGAACAATTGATGGTTTTTGCAGGTTCACTGAACGATTTCTGGATTCAATTCAAAGATCAGATGCCCCGCATTGTTGCGTCATTCTCGCTGCTCCTGCTGGGATGGATATTCGCCCGAATCATCGAAAAATCTGCTGCAAAATTTTTTCGGCTGATAAAACTGGAGGATGCCGCCGAAAAAGCAGGGATTGAAGACTTCCTTCTTCGTGGCGGAGTGAAATTCACCACATCAACGCTGCTGGCCAAGTTAATTTATTGGTTCATCATGTTCACGGTAACGCTGGCAATTCTGAACAGCATTGGTTTGCAGACGGCGGCCGAACTGTTCAACAAAATGATTCTGTACATTCCGAATGTCATTGTCGCATTCCTCGTGCTGCTGTTTGGAACACTTTTCGCAAAGTTTGCACAGACAGTTTCCGTCGCCTATCTCAGTAATATCGGCGTTTCCGGCGCCGAATCGATGAGCGTGATCCTGAAGTATATCATTATCATGTTTGTGGTTTCAATGTCGCTGGAACAGCTGCACATCGGCGGACAAATTCTTGTCTCGGCTTTCCAGATCGCATTCGGAGCGCTCTGCCTCGCGTTGGCCTTGGCATTCGGTTTGGGCGGAAAAGAGTGGGCGGCAAAAATTCTTGAACGATTTACAGAGGGAAAGAAATAAACTATGATTATCGACTGCCACGTACATATTAATAATTACAGTGACGAATCCGTAGATAAAAAATCGGAAAATCTGAACGAATTAAACCTGCAAATGCGGAGAAACAGAGTTGATGCGGCATTGATTCTCACTTCGTATAAAGTTATTCCCGGACGGCCCTCCACAAAGGATACCGTTGAACTCACACGAGAGATGCCTCATTTATTCGTAGTAGCGGGAATCAGTTACCTCAAGTATACACTCCACGACCTTGAAGAAATACGAGGATTCATTAATGAAGGGAAAGTAGTCGCATTAAAATTGTATCCCGGATACGAACCTTTCATGCCGAGTGATGAGAGGCTGAAACCGGTTTATGATTTAGCCGCCGAAACGGGCGTTCCGGTCATGATTCACTGCGGAGATACGTATACGCCCAAAGGAAAATTGAAATTTTCACATCCTCTGAACGTCGATGAAGTCGCCGTTGACCATCCAGACGTGAATTTCGTTATTTGTCATATCGGAAATCCTTGGATCCGCGACACAATGGAAGTAGTGTATAAAAATGCCAATGTCTATACAGACATTTCAGGTTTGGTGCTGGGAAATTTTTCTGACCGGTTTGAAAAGTTTATGCAAAAACAGATTCAGGAAATGCTCACCTGGGGAGTGGAACCGGACAAATGTTTATATGGAACAGATTGGCCAATATCGTCGATGGATTCGTATCTGGAATTTATGGATTCCCTCAGTATACCGCAAAAAGACAAAGAAAAAATTTTGTACGAAAATTCTTTGAAGTTATATAAATTACCTTTAAACCCCAAAGGAGGAAATGGATTTAAAAGTAAAATTCCATTCTTAGGATAACCGAGAGGGGAAGGAAGTCGTTAGAGCAATGTAAAGAAAAATGCTGCCAAGAATCCAACGATAGTGGCGAGACCGACTTCGGCTCCTCCGTCTTCATACGCTTCGGGCATCATGACTGATGCCACCATGGCGAGAATTCCGCCTCCGGCGAGCGCTTCTACCAACGTGATAATTGTCGGTTGAGCGTCGAGCAGAAATACATTCCCCAATGCCGCGGCAATCACGCCGACAATGATCAACCCGCCCCACAAGAGAAAAATTTTTGACTTACTGTATCCTGCCTCAATCATATTCATGGAACTGCCGATCGACTCCGGCAGATTCGAAAGAAAAACCGCCAGCAGGAAAGTGAATGTGTACGTATCAAGCGAAATAAAACCTGCGCCGATAATGATCGATTCGGGAATCGTATCCATCATGACTCCCAGAAACAACGCCAGCGGATTTCCTGCCGAGGCGTGCTTTTTCATGTAGGTCAGTTCTTCAGCTTTTGACAATCGGTTGATGTTTGACGCAGCGACTTTTTTCCAATGTTCGGTTTCCCGCCGCTCGCGCAAGTTTTGTACATTCTGAAGAATTCGTTTCGAGTTTAATTGTTCCACTGCTTTTCGCAAACCCGGGGAGATCTCCATCAGTGCGTCGAATTGTTCTTTGCCGATCTTCAACAATTGGGCATCTGCAGATGCAATCGCCGTTGCCGTCCGAAGATTGTTGTTGAGAAGCGCCATTTCACCGAACGATTGACCTGCTTCCAGCGTGGCGATCACTTTTCGTTCATTGTCGGCGACCGTGACGATGTCAATGGTTCCTTCATTGATGAGATATAAAGCATCGCCGAGATCTCCCTGATGAAAAAGTACATCTCCTTTTTTAACATCAATCGGTTCAACACAGGTGAGCACTCCTTCCATTTCTTCAGGAGGCAACGCACGTACGAGTTCGACTTTTGCCAGCTGAGTCAAAATAATATCGGTATCCTGTCTTTTTTGCCTTAAATAGTACAGTTTAGCAAGAGCAGGATGTCTTATGGCAGCCCCTTTGTTCTCCAGCCATTTATTCACAAGATAGTAAATCAATCCCCCGGCGAGAAAACCGGAAGC
>CAZQSI010000011.1:22537-49124 GCA_964596155.1 uncultured Chitinophagaceae bacterium | reverse complement strand
GATGGGTTCCATTTTGACAGTTCAATATAAAAATTTATCATTCAGAGTGACAATGATATTTATATTTTTCTTTACCTTTCCTGAAGGGAAAATCATCGCTTGAACTACGATAAAAAATATTTTGTCGAACAATCCGATTTTTCGTATATTTCTACTTGAAATCCGGTGAGTTGGCAGAACGGCTATTGCACCAGTCTTGAAAACTGGCGTCCGCAAGGACATCTGGGTTCGAATCCCAGGCTCACCGCAGATTTTACACATTACCTGCCGTTATATCTCTCACCCTGAATAGAATACGTTATTAACTGACCTGAATACTGTCTTCGCAGATCAATCGAACAAACCTCTATTTGTCTCAGCACTTTGACATCTAAAAAATTACAAAGATTATCAATGCGGTGTAAAGTATAATGCCCGGTTCATTCCTTCACCGACCAATTAAAAACAATATTATTAAAAAAAAATGTTTTGTTCTCACCAAGATCTCGAAGATAGAGAGATCTAATAATGAGTGTCCAGTCCCTATCCGTTTTTGATATACCCTCACTCTCGCATCAGATCGACAATCAGAATTCACTGCAATAATAATTTCTTCAACGTAACGCCTCCTGGTGAAGAGGGAATACAGTAGAATTACGACTCAATAAATTGTCAATAATGATGGAAAAATATTTTTGTTCGTGTTGCATCAATATCATACATATGATTCAATTATGAATGGAAGCATTCATTTCCGGGAACGAGTGGAGATTCATACATTCATTGCGACCAAGGTATCGACATGCCCGGTACAAATATCAAAAAGCACAAAAGAATACAAAGGCGAAACAATACAATCATTGCATTAATCGTTTCTAAAGAAAGAGACCATCCTGATTGATAAAAAGTGCGTACAATAAAAAACCAAGCATTGCTTGGTTTTTTATTGTACGAAAACGGTATGTGATACTACATTCGGTTTTCGAGAAATGACTTCCATTTCGCAAAATCGAAAATGGAGCCGCGGCTCCCGAAGTTTTTTTGGAGTAACGAACAGGTTGCAACGACTGCCGGCAGGTTTTGTGAATTCTGTAAAATATTCCAGAGTTCATGTTCATGATCCCGTGTTAATGTCTGATCCCATAATTGTGTTAGGATCTGGTGCAGTTGCGGCATCGTGGCACCGGGCGAATTAAGCAGATAAATCAATTCGATTGCAGAGAGGGAATCCGTCACTGTCGTTGCACCGGCTTTTGTGACGGAGAGATCGCCGAGAGTAAGATTTTGTCTTTTTGGTTCAGCGAGCACGGAATAGTACTCTTTGATTTCTTTAAATTTATCGCTGGCAAATTTTCCTTTTGCTCCGCCTCGTACGACAGTTTTTGACAGTTGGTCAAATGCGCTGCGGGAGCCGTTCCGCGCAAGTCCTTCAAGAGCAAAAACGTCGATATACCCTCTGCTGAGGGAGAGTTCGGTTGTCACCTCATTAAGATTCTTCTCAACGGTTTC
The DNA here is from genome assembly GCA_964596155.1 of uncultured Chitinophagaceae bacterium. Taxonomy (GTDB): domain Bacteria; phylum Bacteroidota; class Ignavibacteria; order UBA10030; family UBA8401; genus UBA8401. Next base: position 47,636 of record CAZQSI010000011.1, on the reverse strand, counting down.
TTTGATTGGTGTAAAGAGCGATTTGGTAGTTTCTTTATTTTTCTTTTCGAGAATTACAAATTCTTTGGCAACTGCCGTTTTCACGGTAGTCTCGGTTGTATTCATGAAATAAAAGAAGTTCCCTATGATGAGGATCACAACCAGAGACAAAAATCCAAGGATGATTCTATTTGCCGATTTCCTGTCATTTCGTTCGCGGAATAGTGCGTCCCTCAGCTCAGAGTTTCCGGTCATCAGTTGACGGTCAAATTCCTCACGTAAAGAAATACCGAATTCATTGAATTTTTGGTCCAGAATTGCCCTTAAAAATAGCTCGCCTTTTGGCGGTTTTATTGGTAAAACAGATCGATCTTTTTCGACGGATTTGGATTTTGAAGCGGTTTTACGTCGTTTTTTCAGCATTTTTATCTCTCCTTAGAGAATCTGTAAAGGGAATTAGTCCAATATAGTTTAGATTATAAACTTTAACAACCAATTATTTTATTTTCTGGGATCAAATAGTCAAAATATTGTAACCTATCTATAGCAGTTAAAATAAAAATAGTAACCTAAGTCAGAGGATAATATTTATAAAAGTAACCCATGTGATTCCACTTAACAAATAATTAAAAGTTTCTAATGACTATTAGTAAATCCTATAAAACATTAGAAAAGCTTAACAAACCTTTATTTTTCAATACTTTATCGCCATTTTTACAGTGGAGTAAACTAGAATGAAACCGCTCAATCACAATTTTTGACATTAAAGGGCTTCCAATGGAAAAGGAAAAATATTATTTCTCAAAGGATGAAGTGGGTGAATTGCTTGGAGTAAACCCCTCCACGATCGAGCGCTGGGCAGAATCGGGGAAATTAAAATGTGCGTTGACGAATAACGGTAAAAAATTTTTCAGTGAAGATCATCTGGTTGAATTTGCAAAAACATTTAACATCTCAACGAAATTTCTTGAAACAATCCGAATCGAACAAAAATATCAAAGTAGAAAAAAAATATCAGCTAATGCAGGTTTAAAGTAATGTTTCACCGTTAACATGAATAAATTCTTCGCACATATTATCATCATGATCGCTGCAGCGGCAGTTACTGGAACACTGTCTGCTCAAACACCGATCACGATATACAATAATTTTTCAGGTCCGGTAAATTACACCGTCATCGGCGGATCGCTTCGAACACAAGGAAATACAATAAACGCGACTTCTTTGCGTTCGTCGGATACCAGCAAATTATACCTTCCCTCTGGTTCCACCATCGTTGGTGCGTATTTGTATTGGGCCGGTTCAGGTGCAACGGCGGATAATCTGGTTAATTTGAGCGGACAAAACTTTACTGCATCTCGAACGTTTACAGAACAATTTTTGAACGGTTCATGGTTGTACTTCTTCGGCGGATTTGCCGATGTTACTGCATTTGCTCAAAGCAACGGTTATCCCTTCACGTATGAATTCGGCGGTTTAACGGTAGACAGCACCACAGCGGTTTATGTGAATTCACAGGCAGTGATCTCAGCATGGTCAATGATTGTGGTCTATCGAAAAGACAGCGAAGTTAAAAAATCAGTGAACATTTTTGACGGCTTCAAAATTTTCCGCGGTTCTCAGATACCGTTGGTGATTAATAATTTTTATGTTCCATACTCGCTCGTTCAGGGCAAGATGACGCATATTACATTCGAAGGAGATAAAGAAAACTCTTCCACGCTAAACGGATTTAATGAAGAAGTACGATTTAATGGTGTATCGTTAACAGATATCCACAACCCGGCAAATAACCAGTTTGGTTCTCTCAGCAATAATTTCCCGGAAGACAGTACGTTTGGACTCGACATTGATACGTATGATGTAACATCATTGCTCACTCCTGCCGATACGCAGGCAACATCTACGTATTCATCGGGCGGTGATCTTGTAATTCTATCCGCAGAAATTATTTCAGTTGCCGATACGGCAAACTCGGATATCCAAACAACAAAAACGCATGCCGGCGGCAGTATCGTTGCAGGAAACAATGTTGTGTTTACGATTTCAGTTCAAAATAACGGACCTGATACGACGGGAATCATTACGCTTGTTGACAGCATTCGAAGTGGACTGACATTTGTCTCCAGTACCCATGCCGGCTGGACGATTGACAGCACTCAAAAACCGAAATATATTTGGACGCGGAATGCTGTCCATCCGCCGAATACAACGCTGCCTCCTGTAACCGTCACGGCATATTTGACAGCTGAAAATTATCCGACTCAATTGAATACTGCTTATGCAAGCAGCCCTCAATTCGACCGCAAACCGTGGAATAATGCCTCGACAGACTCCGTGCCGATTCTGACGCCGATATTTTTAACATCGGTGAAATCATACAATGATCTTAACGGCGGTTCAGTGCGGCCTGGTGATACGTTGGTATATACAATCAATGTATCTAACACAGGAAATTATCCTGCCACGAATATTTCAGTGATTGATTCAATGCCGACCGGCATGTCGGTTGTTCCCGGAAGTTTTTCACCTTCTGCAACCTACACCGGCACATCAGCGACCGGACAGGTGGTAACATTCAACAATTTTGCAGGACCTCTTAATGTCGGCAACAATACCTCATTTATTTTTCGGGTTGTCATTGATTCCACAATTCTCGGCGGATCGACTGTAACCAATGTTGCCCGAGTCCGAGCGCAAACGATTGATCAACGCGTCACGTCGTCATTTGTTCCGGTTAATGCACCGAATTTGAAGATTCGAAAGTATCTCTATCCTCCTGGATCCGGGACAAAAAACGGAGATACGGTTCAGTATTATATAGTTGTCAAAAACCACTCCACATTTGCCAATTCCAGTTCGATGACAATTGTTGACACGATTCCCAATCCCAATGGAACCAACACCAGGAATCCTTACTACTTGGCAAGCGGTACAGTTCCTTCGGCAACAATAGCATCATTTGGTACTGCGGGAAATCAGGATACTAGTCTAACATGGAATAGAGGAGTGTTGGCACCTGGTCAGTCTGATACAATGAAATTCAAGATGCGCATATCGAGTACGTTTAATAACAATCCTGCTATCGTCACGAACAAAGCGACAGTATTTAGTAATCAGGGAAGCAGAGACTCTTCTTCGTTTTCCTATCTCCGATCCAATACGTTCACAGGATCAATTACAGGTACGCAATTTATTTTACCCGGTGATACGATCTATTATGAGTTATATGACGCTGACTTAAATACGAACAATGCAACAATTCAAACTGTCACTCTAACGTCGGGCGATACGAACAGAGTAACCGGAGAACGAGAAACCATTGTATTGACTGAAACAGGTGCGAATACTGGAGTATTTAAGGGTAAGATTGCAACAATGTATGGTGCAACGGCTGGTACAAATTTGGATGGTAAATTTAATGTCAAACCGGGCGATAGTTTACGAATAAGCTATACGGATGCGGTCGATTCTGCCGGAAATACAAACAGTTGGAGAAGATTTGTAACGAAAGTACTTAATGGTCATGCGGTCATTCTTAACGGAACCACAACAATTTTGCCGACTCAGTCAATCAGTTATACGCTGAACGATTCGGATTTGAATCGTAACAGCGGCGCAATTGAGACATACACCATCAGAGACAGCAATCAGACCACCGGAGAGATAGAAAACATTCTCTTCACCGAAACCGGCATCAATACAGGAATTTTCACTGCAACCGTTCCGACAGTCTTTGGAACCGTGTCAAACGGAAACAATAACGGAACATTTGCGGTGCAAAAAGGGGACACCATAACACTGAAGTATTACGATACTGTTATCGTTAACGGCACAAACGGCGGACTGAAAACATGGAAAACGTATGTGAGGGGAGGAGCAACGGCAACAATTACAGCCACATCTCCTGTGCGTCCTGCTGACTCTATATTAATAACTATTACTGATGCAGATCTTAATAAGGACTCGACGTCCATCCAGACGTACACAGTAAAAGACAGCAGCATCAGTACAGGAGAGGTTGAAACATTCATCGTGACGGAGACCGGCGTCAACACCGGGATCTTTACCAAGAAGCTGGCGACACAGTTCGGATTAACTGCCGGTACAAATAATGACGGCAAGTTTAATGTCAAGGCGGGTGATTCGCTTAGAGTTTGGTATTTGGATACGCTGCAGGCGAACGGCGGTCCGGGCACAATAAAAATTGCCGGCACTGTCGTGATCGGCGGTACTGCAGGCACAATCACTGCGACGAATCCGATTTATCCCGGAGATTCGGTGTTAATTACGATCACAGATGCAGATTTAAATAAAAATGCATCTGCAGTTGAATCCTACACATTTAAGGACAGCAGTATTGCCACAGGAGAAGTGGAAACCTTCGTTGCAACGGAAACGGGAATAAACACCGGAATCTTCACGAAAAAGCTTGCGACACAGTTTGGTTTAACAGCCGGAACAAACAATGACGGAAAGTTTAATGTAAAAGCAGGAGATACACTCCGCGTCAGCTATTTTGATTCTCTCATTGTAAATGGCGGCACAGCTACTGTTTCTGCAATAACGTCAGTGAGAGGTGGTATCAACGCCACGTTAACTGCTGCTTCTCCTATTTATCCGAGTGACTCTATATTAATCACCATTACGGATAATGACCTTAATAAAGATACAACAACCATACAATCCTATACGGTAAAAGACAGCAGCATAGCCACAGGAGAAGTTGAAACGTTCACAGTGACCGAGACCGGCGTCAACACCGGCATCTTCACGAAAAAGCTTGCAACACAGTTCGGATTAACAGCCGGAACAAACAATGACGGTAAGTTCAATGTAAAAGCGGGAGATACACTGCGAGTGACGTATTTCGATACACTTCAGGTAAACGGCGGCAGCGCATTATTAACGGCAAATACACGTGTTAATGGCGGAGTGACTGCTACACTGACGGCAACCACACCGATCATCCCGGGAGATTCTGTCCTCATCACAATCACAGATGCAGATTTGAATAAGAATGCTTCAGTTGCAGAAACATACACAGTAAAAGACAGCAGTATTGCAACAGGAGAAGTGGAGACGTTCACGGTGACCGAGACCGGCGTCAACACCGGCATCTTCACGAAGAAACTGGCGACACAGTTCGGATTAACTGCCGGAACAAACAATGACGGCAAGTTCAATGTAAAAGCGGGAGATACTCTGCGAGTGACGTATTTCGATACACTTCAGGTAAATGGCGGCAGCGCATTGTTAACGGCAAATACCCGTGTCAATGGCGGAGTGACGGCAACACTGACAGCAAATCCGGCGATTATTGCCGCCAATGATACATCCACGTTTACACTTACGGATAACGATTTGAATTCGAACCCTTCGACGATTCAATCATACAACATCACCGTCACCAGCTCCACCGGGGAGTCCGAATTATTTGTCTTTACAGAGACAGGTGTGAACACCGGAGTTTTCACAAAGTTTGTCCCGACAGTTTATGGTACCACTCCGGGTGTAAATAACAACGGACTGTTTACCGTTCAGCCGGGGGATACGATAAAAGTCAGTTATCTGGACTCGCTGCGATCTCAAGGCGATACGGCGACGATTTCGACATTTTTCAGAATCGGTTCGGTAAACTTCAGCACATCAACAAAATCATATCAGGATCTCAATGGAGGGTTTGTTATGCCTCCGGATACGCTTCAATATAAAGTTACAGTGAAAAATACCGGAACGGTGACGGCGACGAATGTGGTGATGAAAGATACGCTTCCTTCCGATGTCACCGTCGTTTCAGGAACAATTACGGGCGGAGGAACGGTGTCAAACCAGGTAATTTCGTGGCCGGTCTTTACGCTTATTGTCGGTGACAGCGCAACATATCAATACCAAATTCGAATTGATTCAACGATTGAAAGTCAGGTTGCATCAATAAATAAGGCGACCATCGACGGAAACGGAATCCGACAGCAGGTCACCGCATCCTTTATACCGGTCAACAGACCTTTAATGACGATGACGAAATCGGCAAATCGAGCAACGGCAAAACCGGGTGATACGATTTTATACACCATTAACTATTCAAATATCGGGACATCGGCAGCAACATTCGTAACAATGACCGATACTCAGCCGGACAATACCACCTACGTTCCAAATACGGTAACATTGAACGCTGTTGCTAAAACCGATGCCGCAGACGCAGACGAAGTAACATTAACAGGATCAACAATTCAGTTAAATATCGGTGTTGTACAGCCCGGTGTTTCGGGAACTGTCACGCTGAAAATGAGGGTCAATTAATTCTTCAATATAATTTTTTTCATCATAATCAAATAATCTACAGTCATAACAAAAGGAGAAACAAAAATGAAAAAACACTATCTGCACAGACCCAAACCTCCTCCATCCTGGATGAGCGATGCTTAACGCATCACGAAGTACAAACACAGATTGTAATAACAAAACAACAAAACACAACATGAAACACACAACAAACAGAAAGGATTCCATATGAAAACCAAATTGTTGGTTTTTTCGGCTGCCTTTTGTGCGTTTGTCCTTTTAGGGACAAGCAGTGCATTTGCAGCAGGTACTCCGGCTGGTACCGAAATCGCGAACGTCGCGAAAATGACGTACAAAGATCTTTCCGGAGCCGCCTTCGACACGCTTTATTCTGATACCGCGAAGGTAACAGTGGAGCAGGTCGCCGGTGTCACGCTGACACCGACTGGTACACTGCAGTATTCCAGTGACAGTATGTATGTCTATTTCCCGCACATCGTGACCAACACGGGTAACGGAACGGATACATACTCATTAACATCTGCGGATTCTGCAGGTTGGGGTGCATCAATATTCCCTGACGGAACAACACTCGGAGCGTTTGATCCATCCGATACGACAGGAGGGACGATCGCAACAACCGGGGCAATTGCGGCGGACGGAACATTCAGGATACTTATCCGTGTGTTCGTACCGAATGCGATTGCAAGCGGATTGCTTGACACCATTCGCACGACAGCGACGTCAACAACCGTTTTACCGGATCCTTCACCGTCTGCCTGGGTACGGGATTCCGTCCGGACACGTGTGACGGAGTTGGCATTGAATAAATCCAACAACAGTTCAACGCCGATGCCGGGTGATACGATTGAATACACGATTAACTACAACAACAATGGAACCGGAAGTGCATTAAGTTCCACGTTGTATGATACGTTGAGTTCCGATGTTACGTATCTCGCAGGAAGCGCGACAGTTGTTTCCGGCGGAGGTTCTGTAGCATACCTGACATCGCCAAACCGAATCGTCTGGTCTAACATGGGGAACAGCGGAAGCGTATACGGAGGAATGACCGGTCAAATGACATTTAAAGTGACGGTCAACACAGGCGTGTCTGCCGGTACGATCATTTCCAATACGGCATACATGACCTTCACGGACAGCATCAGCGGACGGACGAAAAATCCTCCTGCAGGTCCGACCACCAGCACAGTGGACAGCGACGGCGGCTGGAATCTTCAGGTTTCTGCTGTCGGTAATTCGTTCTCAACCGACAATGATGATGATTCCGTTAATGTCAGCCAGGGTATCTTCTTCAAACTGAAGCTGTTCAACACGGGCAATAGATTAGATTCTGCATCATTTGCACGGACAAGTTCCCTGCCGTTGACCTGGACATTGTTCAGGGACGTGGACAGCAGCGGAACCTACAGTGCCGGCGATGTTCTCTTCAATGTTGGGACAGATACCGTGATAGTTGTCAAAGGCGGCTGGGCATACTTTGTGGCAGCGGATACCGTTGCGCAGAGTGTTGCAAACAGAAGTACTGACAGCACCTCCTATACTGTCTCGTCATTGACACTGAACGCAACGACGAACGGCTATCACACCACACTCGTGAAAGCACCGGTCATGACGCTGACGAAGTCTGTCGTTGGAATTTCCGGTAGAGCTCGACCCGGGGATACCTTGGTATATACCATTACCTATACCAACACAGGTTCGGGTACGGCGAATCAGATCGTCATTACCGATATGTCTCCGACGAACACCAATTACATTTCAAACAGCGTTGAAGTGAAGAATTCTTCAACAGGAAATGTTTTTGTCACCAGGATGGATGACGGATCGGATAGCGCAGCCGGAAGTACAGTTTCTGTTTCCGGCGGACTCGTCACGGTAACTCTTGGAAACGTTGGTCCTCAATTATTGAATGATGCGACCTACACCGGTCAAATTAAATTCAAGGTGAAGATCAATTAATGTAACACCTTTTTTCGGTGCCTCCCTCAGGGGAGGGAGGTGCCGGAAAAGTTTTTATATGAAACTATTCATTAAACATATTACCTCGTATTTCCTTCTCAGCGGATTGATGATCGCACTGAGCTCGCAGGTCTCTGCACAGACTCCCGGCGGAACTCAGATCGATAACAGTGCTTCTGCGGCATATCAATATCTGAACGGAAATCGGGATACAGTAAAGAGCAACACTGCCAGCATGATTGTTGAGGCATGGGGTGCACTTTCGTTGAATAAAACAGCTTCCCGCGACAACGCCATGGTCGGGGATACTGTTCAGTTCAAGATCGTTGCACAGTATGTCGGAAATCTGAGTGCGGCACAGGTTGTAGTTACGGATACCGTTCCTTCCAATTTCCAGGTGGTGGGAACGACAAAAGGTTCAATCAACGGTAACATTGTAACATGGAATGCCGGCACGATTTCGGCGGCCAATCCGGACTCAATCACCATTACCGCGGTTGTGAAATCGTTCATCTTCGGAACATATCATGTGACGAACAGGGCAACGGCAATTGACAGCGCCGGAACCATTACTCAATCGTCCGCACAGGTGGTATTAAACATTACACAAATCGGATCCTGTATGATCCAGATAGAAGCATCAACCAAGAAATTGGTTGCGAACGGTTTACAATGGTCTGTATTTAAAGTATTCATTTCTGATACGCTCGGCGTACCCAAACCGAACGGAACCCCGGTGTTCTTCAAAGCGGATATCGGCACGTTCTCCAACGGAAAAGATTCCATCACACGGTATACACACAACGGTTATGCGGTTGACTCATTGAACGCCGATCTTTCCACCGGCAATTATGTGAAATCGACGGTTCTGGTTCAGCTGCAAAGCGTGTGCGATATAGCTGATACGATCGAAGTTGAATTTTATCCCGGAGCCATCACCGGTGTGGTGCTTGACCAGGTTTCGAAAAAGTTTTACAACGGAGCGTTTGTCCGGTTAATTGATTCAACGACGAATTTATTCATTGATGCTGACACAACGGGTCAGGATGGCAGATTCCTCATGTTTGTGCCGAAAACGGGCGTCTATCGAGTTGATGTCTCCGCATCAAACAGTTTTGCATTAAATGCCACTGTGACGACATATGTTCCGATCGATATCAAAGGCACGGCAACAAACATCATTCCGAACAAAAATTCAATTTCCGGAACGGTCTATTATTGGATTTCAAATGCCCCCATTTATATTCCGAACATGCCGATTGAATTGTTCGATATCACTAATGGAGATAATGCTCCTGGTACGGATAAAGAAGCAATACAGCTTAACAGCGTCATGAAAACAACGACTGACGAGCGGGGCGTGTATAAATTCGAGGATATTAAGCCGGGCACGTACCGAGTTGTGCTCGGAGCGTCGGAGTTGAACGGATTGGCATCAATTACTATTCCGGAAAACGGTTATTATGTATTGAACGGCAACATACCGGTGTTACTCACTGCATCACCGACAATTGAAAAATCGGGTCCTGCATCCGCCGGCATTGGTGACACGGTAGAATACAGCATTGTGGTACGTAATCCGAATGCTTTCGTAGTTTCCAATACCGTTGTTACCGATTCAATGCAGAGCGACATGGAATATATCGGTTCCACACCGGCGGGAGTGTATTCACCATCCTCCCATACCGTTAAATGGAATCTGGGTAACATTGATTCGTCGTATAAGAATACCATCAGGGTGAAGGTAAGGATCAATACCCTAACAGCCGCACAAACATTAATCAATCATGCAACACTCACAGCGGCAGAAATTTATCCGATCAATGACACTGCTGTGACAAAAATTTCAAGAATCGCCAATATCTCAATTGTAAAATCTGTGAACAAAGATTCCGCTTCCATCGGAGACACGCTGCAATATCGTATCGTCATAAAAAATACAGGCACGTCTGTTCTTTCGAATGTAATTGTAGCGGACACCATTAATACAGACTGGTTCAATACACTTCTCGTATCGTCGAATGCGACATTACAAAACAATATTGTCACAGTTTCGCTGGATTCTCTTTCTTTGGGAGATAGTGTGGTAGTAAGCGTCAGAGTGCGAGTGAAAGAAAGTTCGGTTTCCGGTTTCAGAAATACTGCCTTTGTGCGGACTTCCCAAACTGCCATCAGATCCTCATCGGTCGTCACTCCATGGCATCAAACGATTGCTCCCAATGTGGCAAATCTTGTGTTAACTAAATCAGTATCAAGAGATACTGTAGTGAATGGTGATACTATCCAATATGCTATCCGGTTCAAAAATAACGGCAGCAAAAACTTGACCAATGTTGTCATCACGGATACATTGCCGAAGCAAGTGACCCGCAATACTATATTATATTCGAACGGAACGATTAACAATAATATCGTCACCTATTTTGCAGGACCGCTTGCCGTAGGTGCGGAAGACTCGGTGATCATTGTTTCGGTTGTCGGAGGAAGTCCATACACTCCCGAAAGAGTGACAAATACAGCACATGCAACCGCAAACGAGTTAACGAAGCAACAATCCTCTGTTTCATTTACATCACTGATTGGGAAACTTGACCGCATTATTTTGAAGAAAACTGTCTCCCGTGCTTCTGCGTTCACGGGTGATTCATTGAAATATGTCGTCAACGTCACGAACGTGTCGAACCGAACATTGAAAAATCTGATCGTACGTGATCCGATTCCGTTCCAGCTTGAGAATTTCAGAGTTGAAGATCCAAACAGTCCCAATCCGAACAAAGCGATTTCGATTGTGCCGATCAGTGAAGCAGGGATGGAATTCGCCGATTCGCTGAAACTTCAAGGATCGGTTGTCATATTCAAAAAAGATTCCATCACTGTCGGAGAAGTTGACTCCTTCTATGTCTATGCGACCATCAAACACGATCGGCCGAATTTCGAATTGATTCTTAACACAGCATATGCACGCACGGATGCCACTCCGCAGATTATTGCGCAGGCAGTGACGCTTATACAACCGAGAGTCGTCAAAGTGTACGATCTTGAATTGACAAAAAGAGTTTCGAAAGATACCGTGCACATCGGTGATACGTTGTCCTACGTTATTCATCTGAAAAACATCGGCAATGTCATTCAGACCGGAATCAGCATGGTTGATACAATTCCGGACCAAATTATCAACGTGTCGGTGATCGGCAATGCCACTGTCAATGGAAACGTCATTTCGTATCACCGTGAGTCTCTTGCTCCGAATCAGGAAGATTCCATAATCGTGATCGGTCAGCTCGATCCGTACAACGTTCATGACGATGAATACGTGTTAAATTATGCATTTACACATTCCGATCAGGTGGAAGAACATACAGCGTATGCGTTGTTTACTGCAAAAACTGATCCCGCATGCCGGATGACCGTCACCGCAACGCCTGACAAGATTATCGGCAACGGCCGTGCTAAAGCTTACATCGAAGTAAGGCTTACCAATACGCTCGGCTATCCAAAACCGGATGGAACCCCAGTTGTGCTGACAACAACTATCGGTCGTTTCGGCAACGGACAGTCAATGCGGGTATTGTATTCCAAAGATGGAATCGTGTCGGATTCGCTGCAGGCAACAAATGCTGGCAACAATATGGTCAACGCCATGGCAATTGCTTCGGCGGATGACGGACAGGGATGTAAAGCAAAAGACACAGTCTTTGTTCTCTTCTATCCCGGTGCGATCGAAGGTGTAGTGATTGATAATCGGAATAGATTGCCGGTGAATGGAGCAATTGTTCGTGCGTATTCAAAATCGACTGACTCATTGGTAGGAGAAGCAATCACAAAATCAGACGGATATTATTTGATTCCTGTTGCAAAGACAGACAGTTTCCGGGTCGAAATTACCACCGTTAACGAATTCGGACGAGAAACAACCGTTCGTACGAACCTAACAGTTATTGTAACCGGCAACGGCGATAATCCGACACCGAATCAGAATTCCGTTTCCGGTGCAGTCTACTATTTGATTTCACGGGAACCGGTGGCCGCCGCCGGCTTAACAATATATCTCCAATCAGTATCGCCGGTCCAAAACATCACACGGATGTCAAAATCAATGTCGGTAACAACACTTGACTCTACGCAAACCGATTCTACCGGAGCGTATCAATTTGACCGAGTATCGGCAGGACAATTCTTAGTAACACTGAATACACCGACAATTAAAAATTCGACTCCATTCTCGAATGCCGGAAACGGACAATATGTCATCAATGCGAATATCGCAGTGACGCTCAATCCGAATATTGTCTTCAAAAAATCCGGTCCGGCACGTGTTGCCATGACCGATACGGCAGCGTATAAGATTACAGTGCAAAATATCGGAACGCTCTCATCCACCAACACGGTAGTAACGGATTCACTCCATCCGTTGATGAAGTTTGTCAGCGCGACCGGCGGCGGAACCTATGAACCTGCTGCACATCGGATTATCTGGAATATCGGAAAATTTGATTCTCTGGCGTCGCGGGAATATACAGTCAAGGTTCGCTTTATCGATACATTAACGAACAGCACGCACGTGCTCAACAGAGCCAGCGTGAATTCTAATCAAACGACCATCATTCTCGATTCGGTGCAAACATTGCTGTTCCTGCCGCCGACAATGAAAATGTGGAAAGTGTCGAATGTCCATCAGGCGGAACCGGGCGACACGGTTGTCTATTCAATTAAAATAAAAAATCTTTCAGGTTCACTCGGTGACAGCGTTGTTGTTACGGACGCGCTCCCGCCGCAGGTTGAGTTCATCGGATCCGACGTCCGTTACTATCTCAGCACCCCATCTTCAGTGCTGATGGATACAGTGACATACAACAGAACCGCGCATTCCATCCGATGGCAGCGCGACACGATCCTCGTCGGAGATTCTGCGACGATTAATCTTATCACACGTGTCAGGACAAATCTTGAGCCGGGTGATTACACGTATACAAATATCGCATCGATGGGATGGAGAGGCGGTTCGCTCCAGTCAGATCAGGATTCGTTAAGTGATGCCACCGTTCGTTCTTTTGTCACTTATTTGAAGATCACGAAGCAGGCAATCCGTAAAGTGGTAGAGATCGGCGATATCGCCACGTACGTTGTCCGCGTGACGAATATGAGTTCGACCAGCGTTGCCCGCGACATTCAGGTTGTGGACAAAATTCCGTTCGGATTCCGGTATATGCAGAATTCGTCCTTTAATGACAGCACGCTCATCAAAGATCCGACCGGCACGAAAGAGTTATACTGGCTCCTGAAAGATACGCTTGCTCCCGGTGCATCCATCCAATTGATGTACCGTCTTGTTGTGGGTGCCGGTGCTGCGGAAGGAAACGGCATCAACACCGCACAGGCATACGGTATCTCGCATTATGGAACGGCAATGGTATCCCAATTGGCAGTGGAACGGGTCGAGATTCGCCGCGGCGTCTTTTCAACACATGGTTTGATCATCGGAAAAGTATTCTACGATGACAATAAGAACCGTTATCAGGATCCGAACGAAGCGGGTGTGAAAGGTGTGGAATTGATGATGGAAGACGGAACACGCATTGTGACAGGCGATGACGGCAAATATTCCATTCCCGATGTGCTGCCGGGTGAGCATGTCATCCGTGTCCGTACTCACACGCTGCCGAAAAACTCTTCGCTGCTGATGGGATACAACGATTTTGCAAAAGATTCAACATCTCGGTTTGTCAATCTGACTGAATCGGGCATTGCCCGCGTCGATTTCTATCTTGCCCGGCAGGCTTCAGAACCGGATTCGACTGATTTTCACATTGCTGTAGCGAAAGTAGGAAATTTCTCAATTCAGCGAATCGCATCACCGAAGAATATTGTATTTATCGAAGATACACGGCTCGCGTCAATGAAACTGACGGGACTGAACTTTGAAGTCGGAAAAGCAATATTGAAACCGATGGCGTTCGTTACGTTAAAACAATTGGCGGATATCCTCAGAGATTATCCCGAACAGCCGCTGTATATTGCCGGTCATACCGATTCCATGAAGATTGCAACGGAAGAGTTCCCGAACAACAAAGTTCTTTCCATGGGCCGCGCAATGGCGGTAAAGAATTATCTTGTTGAACGCGAAGGAATCAATGTTGACCGGATTCGTATAGCCGGATACGGCGAATCGAAACCGATTGCATCGAACAAAACCATCGACGGCCGCGCGTTGAACCGCCGCGTTGAATTTTTCTTCTCGCCGACGCTGGATGAACAACAAGTGAATGAAATGCCGATTTCGATCGAAATTCCGATTGAATACACCGGATCAGAAAATATTACACGAATTGAGTTTAAAGACATTCTCGATCCTGCCTTCACATATGTGAAAGGTAGCGCGCGATTCGGCTCAGCACCGATTGAACCGGTGATGACGGGACATCAGCTTGGTTGGACGCTCACCGGCGTCGGCGGCAATGTTAAGAAATCACTCCGTTACACTGTGCTGGTGAAGAGACCGGATCGGTACGAAGCGACGAAAGTACGTTCATCGTCTGCATCCGTCTGTTACTTTGTGGATGATAGTCTGGTGCAGTGCATCGACTCTCTTACCACCACCAATGAAATTGCCATTGCAGTGAAAGGCCGGGCGGTTAATTTTGTGATGTCGGGAGTGTTGTTCGACGTCGCCAAAGCATCGCTGAGAACATCCGCAATGAGTTCGCTGGAAACAACCGCGAAATTCCTGAAAGAGGATTCGAGAGCGACAGCGGTGATTGAAGGTCATACGGATTCTTCGCCGATCAACACTCCCGAATTCCCGTCGAATTACGAATTGTCCGATGCGAGGGCAATGACGGTGAAGATGGCGCTCGTGAATACGTACGGCATCGCTCCTGAGCGCATCAAGACGATCGGCTTCGGCGAATACCGGCCGATTGCATCAAACGAAACGACCGAAGGCAGACAGTCGAACCGCCGCATTGAAATCAGGATTATTCAAAGCGAGTTTATGAAGAGCGTTCTGAAAGAAGGTGGTATCGATTCGTCGGCACGTGCCGTTCAGACGATGCTTCCGAAGAACTCGCCGGCTCAGATTGATTCGATGATGAAAGATCAATCAAAAGAAATGTATATTCGGAGAATCGAAGCGAGGAGAATCGAACGTCGGCACACCGTCTCCTCCGTGATTATTGATTCTCTTCCGGCAGGATTTGCTATGATGCGCTCCACCGTCACGCCGATGCGCGGTATCGACAGCGTGCGGGTTGACGGCAATGTTGTATCGACATATTGCTCCGCAACAGACAGCGCATTCTCCATCTTTTATATAACAGAACGAACTCAGGATCTTTTGGACGGAGCAACGGTTGAACATTCCGTTACGCTGAAGAAAACACAACGCGACGGAAAGATTGTAACAGAGAAATCAAACAGACCAGTGACGGAAATCGGTAAAAAACGAACAACGAAACGGCCACAACAATAATGAAGACTTTTCTGCGATATTATCTGTTATTGACGGTTCTGATCAGCGGAACAGTGTTTGCTCAGCTGGAAATTCTCGTTCCGGCGAATGACAGCACCGTCAGCAATCTCAACCGTCAGGTTGTGACTGCCCGCAGTGTGGCCGGCTTTACGGCTGAATTGCTTGTGAACGGCTCGTTTGCCATGAGCCGGGTCGTCCGAGGCGATGATATTGTTGATTTCATCAACGTGCCCGTTCCTCCCGGTCCGGTTGAGTTTGAAGTACGGATCGTCAATCCAGACGGTTCGGTGGCATTCTTCGAACGGCGTTCTATGCATATTCTGGGACCGCCGGCGAGTATTGAACTTACTCTTGATAAAGATGTGGTGGAAGCCAATGGTGAATCAACGATCACAGCCACTGCTCGGATATTTGATGAATGGAAATATTTGATTCCGGACGGTTTGTTTGTGACCGTTGGGACGGACAGCGGTTCAATTGCGACCCGTGACTCCGATGTTGCCCGCATGGGAGTTCAGGTTCCTGTGTCCGATGGCGCCGCAACGTTCGAATACCGCGCAGGCAGCAGCGCCGGTGTTTCCAGAATTTATGTGCAAGTCGGCCAGATTCTTGCCGATCAGGAAATCAGATTAAACACGGCACGTGAACCATTCACGATGATAGGATTGGCAAACGGAACTGCCGGCGCTTATTCTGCAAAAGGAGATCGTTCACAATTGATCGACGACCGTTCGTTCCCCGACGGTCTCACGACGGACGGCAGAGTAGCGGTCTTTGCGAGAGGAACTGTTTTTGATGAATATCTGCTGACTGCTTCGTTGGATACAGACCGGAAAAACAGAGGAAGATATTTCCGCGAACTTGATCCCAATTATCTCTATTCGATCTACGGCGATAACAGTATGCTGTTTTACGATATTCAAACGAACCGCAATCTCTATATTAAACTGGAGAAGAACCAAACATTTGGGCTGTTCGGTGATTTCAACACCGATCTGACGGGGCAGGAGTTTATTTCCTATAACCGAACGCTGAATGGCGTGAAATTCGGTCACAGGGACAAAAAATGGAGAGTGTCAGGATTTAGTTCGCTGACCGACCGCAGGGCAACGCAAATCGAATTACGCGGTCAGGGATTATCCGGTTATTACAATCTGGGATATACGGATATTACACCCGGCACGGAAAAGATCAGAATTGAAACACGCGACAGGTTCCATTCCGAAGTGTTGCTGAAAACAGAATTCCGGTCGCGCTTCACCGATTATGATATTGACTACACGCAGGGAACCGTATTCTTCAAACAGCCGGTGCCTTCCGTTGATCAGAATGGAAATCCGGTCTATATCATGGTTTCGTTCGAAGCAAAGACAGGATTGGCAATGACGTATATCGCCGGAGGCCGTGTTGAACATCAGGTCACCGATCAATTCTCCATCGGAGTGACCGGTGTGACCGAAGAACAATCGCCGTCGAATTTCACAATGCTCGGCACGGATGCTAAATATTCATTCGGTCAACTCTTATCATTAGGCGGGGAATTTGCGCATTCGTCCACTATTGCGGGCAACGGAATCGCCTATAAAATAAATGCCGTCAGCAATCCTCTCCCGGGAGCACGATTGAACGGATATTACAGAAGAGTGGAGGAAGGATTTACGAATGAAACGCAGATCGGCGGCCGCCGCGAATTGGGGACAAAGAAGTACGGTGTAGGCGGCGACTATAAAATTTTCTCAGCAACTCGTCTTATCGGAGACTATTATCAAACCAGCCAGGTGAATAATGCCGGAGGGACCAATGATGTGCGTTCACTTTCCGGCGGTATTGAACAGCGGCTGGCACAAAATCTTTCGGGTCAAGTGAAGGTTGAAGATGTCCGTTATGACGGAACGAATCCCGATACGCTGAAGCCGATTCTTGCCACGCACTCCACGCTGGCAACGGCGAAAATGGATTATGCGTACAGCCATCGATTGAAGTTCTCCGGCTTTCATGAACGGAATCTCGGATCATCTCCCGAATTGACCAGACCGAATGCCACATCCATCGTCGGCGAATACAAAGTGACGGATGATCTTTCGCTGAGCGTTCAGGAGAAATTCTATGAAGATGGCGGATTGATGTCCACCATCGGATTCTCCTCCAACATCATGGAGAATACGCAGGCATACGGTCGATACGAAATCGGAAACGCGATCGGTGCGTATCGAAATCAGGCAAGCATCGGTTTGAAGAATAAGATTGCGATGACTGAGGATCTGACAAGTTATCTCGGATACGAAAAAACGAAAGCGCTCGGACAGCGGGTCGGTGAAGCTTCAACGCAGGACCATTCCGCATATTCTGCGGCGTTGGAATATCTTCCCAAGCTACCTTTGAAAGTTACGACAAAAGTCGAGTTTGGCACCAGCCGGTTATCGGATAAAACGAATTTTACGTTCGGCGGAGATTACCGGTTCGAACGGGATTTCAGCATGATCATTAAATATAGAAGCGCGAATGAAACCGCGAATAATTCGAACAGTTACCGCAACCTCGAACATTTAATAACCGGACTTGCCTACAGACCGATTGATCTGAACTGGCTAAACGTCATCGGCAAATATGAAATAAAAATCGATAAAAACCATTACCTCGCACCGTTCATTGATTATCATTCTTCCATTATTTCCGTCCATTCATTTATTGAACCGGTTCAACGGGTTGAGGTAGGCTTGAAGTATGCATATAAATCTGCAACGGAAAATTCAGTGAATTTCGGAGCAACGACCAATACGAACTTCTACCTGCTCAGAACCGAA
The DNA here is from genome assembly GCA_964596155.1 of uncultured Chitinophagaceae bacterium. GTDB lineage: Bacteria > Bacteroidota > Ignavibacteria > UBA10030 > UBA8401 > UBA8401. Next base: position 29,114 of record CAZQSI010000011.1, on the reverse strand, counting down.
TATGATATTACGGAAGAACTGAACGCAGGAGCCGAGTACCGATTGCTTCACCAGGTGGAAGCAGGAGACATGCTGAACGGTTACAGCGTTGACGCCGGCTATGTTGTTTACAGGAATGTTCGTCTCACCGTCGGCTATAATTTCAAAGGATATAAAGAACGTGATCTGATTGATTACACACTCTGGTCGCATGGCCCGTTCGTACGGATGAGTTTCAAATTCTCCGAAGAATTGTTCGGATTATAGCTCTTTCCCTCTATTATACGCTCAATTTATTGCAGCACCTCGTTATTCTCTTTAAATCTTCACTGTAAGTGCTTGATTTTTTATAACTATGTCTTATATTGAGAGGAATATTATTTTACAAAAGGTCATGTTTTGAAAAGGGTATCTTTGTTTTTTGCTGCAATAGTGCTGTTGGCCGGTTGTTCACAAGTTTCCACACAAAAGCTGTCGAACGAGACATCTCACACCACAAAGCAATACACCGCATCGTTTTATCCGTTGTATGCGTCAGCTCCCCAGGCATTATTTTTTTCAGACACCACTTCGGTAACGTCTGATACGATTATCCATGAAGAATCGGATACTGCTTCCGTTCCGGTAAACGGGGAAGAGACGGAGCGGGCGATCTCTGAATTATTGGAGAGAGCACGTGAACATTATCTCACAGCGCTGCAGGCGATGGCGGAAGGGGATTCAATTTCTTCTTCCGATGAATTCGAAGAGGCAATTAAACATCTGAACGAAGCCAGCTATTATTCAAACATCGAAGAAAATGCGGACTTCAACGAGCTGACCAGAAGCGTCGTGGAAGATTATGAAAAATACATCGCCACCATCGACAGTCTTGGTGTGAACAGTTCAATTTTCGCGCTGCGCGAAAAACTGAATCTGGATATTGAAAAAATTGATATTACGAATATACAGATTCCGGAATCATTGATTCCGCAAACCGCCGTGCCGCTTCATGTGAATGAATATACAAAAAGGACGATCTCCTTTTTTATGGGAAAAGGTCGTCCACATATGGAAAACTGGATCTATCGGTCGGGTAAATATTTCCCGATGATGGAACGGATTTTCAAAGAAGAAGGCCTTCCGACCGAGTTAATGATTCTGTCAATGCCCGAAAGCGGACTTAATCCTGTTGCCCGTTCCTGGGCAAAAGCTGTCGGGATGTGGCAATTTATGAAGGCGACGGGAAGTCTGTACGGACTTCGGTCAAATTATTGGTATGATGAACGCAGAGATTTTGAAAAAGCGACACGTGCTGCAGCCCGCCATATGAAGGATCTGTACAGGGAATTCAAGGATTGGCATCTTGTCTTCGTTGCCTATAATGCCGGCGGCGGATGGGTGCGAAGAGGAATGCGCAGAACAGGATCGTCGGATTATTGGGAAATGCGTCATCGCTTGCCGAGGGAGACGAGAAATTATGTTCCGCAATATATAGCGGTAACATTGATCGTCATGAGACCGGAAGCGTTCGGTTTCGGTTCAATTCAGAAAGCTGATTCTCTGGCGTACGAAACGGTCACGGTGGATGATTGTATTGATCTTGGTATTCTTGCGGAATGTGCAGGCACAAACCTTGAGACGATAAAAGAGTTAAATCCGGAATTGACGCAGTGGTGCACGCCGCCGAATTATAAAGGATACCAATTCCGCATTCCTTATGGAACGTCGGAGATGTTCAAGGAAAATTATTCGAAAATTCCTGACGAACGGAAACTTGATTTTGAAATTCACACCGTCCGCCGCGGTGAAACAATCAGCAGAATAGCGAGCCGGTATGATTTAACCAGCAATGTGCTGCTTGAAGTGAATGGATTATCGCGGCCCCGCCGCCTGAAAATCGGATCGACGCTGATTATTCCCGTAAAATCAAGTTCCGCTTCAGCCATTGTTGAAGCCCAACGGAAGCGTGAACTTGCCGAAAAAGCACGTTTCGACAACATAAAAGAAAATGGAAGAACCTACCGTGCATCTGCCTCTGTTGTTTCAACATCCGGCTCTTCACGTTCCAGGTCTGCAACTACAGCGTATGTTCCGAAGGGCAGATCAAAAATTGTCTATACGGTAAAATCCGGCGAAACAATCGGTCATATTGCTGAATGGTTCAATGTTCGAGCAAGTCATATCCGAAACTGGAATAACATTCCGTACGGGCGATATATTTATGTCGGTCAGAAACTGGCGATCTGGGTGCCTGAAGAAAAACTTGAGTATTACCGTCCATTATCGACACAATCCTTCAAGGAAAAACAACAACGGGTTTCACGTTCCTCAAAGCAAAAATCCAACGATGGAGCTGGCGGATGGACGCAGCATAAAGTGAAGCGCGGAGAATCCCTTGAACGCATTGCTTCAAAATATGACGTTGCAATTGCGGATTTACAGGCATGGAATCGTTTGAAAACAAGTCGTATCAATGCCGGTGAATATTTAAAAGTGTATGCTCCCGATCAAAATGACGAACAGACGGACGATGCGGATGATGAATCGCGGTCGTCATCCGAAAATGTCAGCATCCATACTGTCCGCCGGGGAGAAACATTGGAAAAGATTGGAAGAAAATACAGCGTTTCCATTTCAGATCTGAAACGGTGGAATGGATTGAAAACCTCGCGGATTCTCGTCGGTCAAAAATTGAAGATCAAAGGTTGATACAATCTCCGAAATAAAACATCTCGTGCACAACGCTCAGCCAACTGTGTTATTTAATTATTATCTCGCCGAGTTTCCTTGTTTTTTTCGGTAATTGACAGTATATTTTTGAAATAATTTTCAGTCGAGTAATTTCCGGACTTTTTGCTACTTCCTCTTCCATATTACGTCAGACGTATCACAGTTCTGTGCACTGCTGTAGTCGTTTGCCTGTCTGTTGTTAACGCTCAATCCTACGGCGAAAAAGATCAGAAGGCGACGAACGTCGGCCGTATCGGTCTCACCATCACCAATATCGGCGTTCTGGGAAATTCCTTCCGGGGTCCATTCGTCACCCAAAACCAACCATCCTGTGAATATCCGATCGGTACCGGAATAGAACATCTGTTTGATGCCGGCCTGTGGATCGGAGCGGATGTTCTTGGTAATAAACTGGTCTCGACAGGAGCGGCAGGCGATGATGCGAACGGTTATGATCCGGGAAATCCGGGATATGAATTCACGTCAAAAATTCCTCTGAAAGAACGTTCCACGCTGGAGAATGCTCAGTTCTTTTCTCCTCAAGCAGTGAGTCATCAGGATATCGTTGCAATTTTTTCCGACAGTTCAACTCGAATTCCGTTCGGCGGTCCGGTGATTGACCAGCACACGCAGCCGTTGTATGCAAACGTTACCTTAGAAGCATATGCATGGAATTTTCCTTTTGCGGAATATTTTGTTTTACTCAATTATACGATTACAAACAGCAGTCAAAATCCCTGGAAAGAAGTGTACATCGCAAACTGGGGCGACTACATCGTACGGAACATGAAGGTGAATCCTTCCAGCGGAACGGACAGGTTCAGTCATTCGGCGTTCGGGTATATCGATTCGCTGCAGATGTTGTATGCGTATGATTATGATGCAGGGCCTCCTGGACTGACCGACAGTTATGTTTCACCGGTGCTTGTAGGAGGAGAATGGCGCGGAGCGTTGATTAATCCCAGAGCGTTTTCCTCGATGCCGGACAGTCTCAGATTTTATTATAAAAATCCGGGACGATCGGCGACACTGCCCGAATCGCTGCGGACGTTTGTTCAGTTTTGGGGATTCAGAAGTACGGACCTCGAACTCGGCTCACCAAAGAATGATGCAGAGCGGTATTTGAAAATGAGCACACAGTTAAATCCCTCCACATATAATCAACAAATTAAGGATAAAGCCTCCAACCTGCTTTCGATGCTCTCGTTCGGTCCGATTCCGGAAGTCCGTCCGGGTGAATCGTTCAATGTTGTTTTCGCTGTTGTAACGGCAAAGAAATTCGGGACTCGTCCAAACACCGTAAACGATTCCCTATCAAGAGTCAATTTGATTGATAACATCGGGTGGGCGCTCAGAGCATACAACGGTGAAGATGCCAACGGCAACGGAATTCTTGATCCTGGAGAAGATTCCAATTTAAATGGGAAATTGGACAGGTATCGACTTCCTGAACCTCCGGTTCCGCCTAAAATGAAAGTAATTCCTTCCGATCGCTCTGTCACAATATATTGGGATAATCGTGCTGAGGCGTCTGTCGATCCGATTTCACGTGAAAAAGATTTTGAAGGTTACAGAGTGTACCGTTCTAATTCCGGTAATGAACTGACGAGCGCAAGCGGATCTGCCGAATCGCTCATTTTAATGGCAGAATTCGATTCAACCGGCAACAATGCTGGATCAAACGGCGGCTTTCAATCGCGCGGAAATTTTGAAAAATTAGCCGTTCCCGTGACGTTCGACGGAGACACCGCGACCAAGTATTATTATAAATATCAGGTCAACAATCTATTGAACGGCTGGCAGTATCTTTTTTCTGTCACGTCGTTTGACGAGGGAGATCCGCTGCGGAATATTGCATCGCTCGAATCAAGCCGGTCCCAGAATCTCGCCCGCGTCATTCCCGGAACGCTGGTCAATGACAAATTCCAGAACGGAAAAATCGGCGTCTATCCAAATCCATATTATTCTCGTGCATTGTGGGACGGAACGAGCGAGCGGGACAAAAAAATTTATTTTTACAATCTTCCCGCACGGAGCGAAATTCGGATTTACACACTGGCCGGAGAAACCGTCGATGTCATTCAGCATAACAGCGCGACATATAAAGGAGAGGATGTCCGGTGGTTTTCAACATTCAGCGGCGGCGGCAACGTTCAGATGGCGGGAGGAGAACATGCGTGGGATATGATTTCACAAAGAGATCAGTCGCTGGCATCGGGTCTGTACCTGTTCAGCGTAAAGGATTTAAATTCTGGTGAAATTCAAGTCGGAAAATTTGTCATTATTAAGTAGCTGTTCATTCAAATATTTACATAAGGAGAACCACAATGAAAAAAAATATTTTCTTCATTGCAGTGCTTTCGCTGCTGATAGCGGACGAATCGTTCGCACAATATCCGGTAAAGACAATCCGCCAGATTCAGGAAGTGGCTGATTTAGTTTCCCCGCCGCCGGCTGATGCAAGTCCGCTTCTTGGCGATACAATGTGGGTGAGGGGCGTCGTGGCAACATCCGCGCGCGTGAACGGAGGTCCTCACATGTGGTTCACGGGCGACAGAATCCGTTTTACACTGAAGGATCCCAATGAATCGATTTTTAATTATATCACTGTTGTTGCGACCGATACTAATTTTTTTAACGGCATCGGTTTTGATTTGCTCGTTGAAGGGGACAGCATTGAAGTGCTCGGCCGAATTACCGAGTTTCGCTCTCTCACACAGTTGGAAGTCATCAAAGTGACCAACTGCTATAATCTGCTCGGAACGTCATCGGCTAATCTTTCTTCCGTAACGCGACCGGTCTCAGATTTTTACAATGGAACAGTCAATACACGGAATCCAGGGGAGCATTATGAGAGTGCCTTCATTAAATTTACAGGATTAACAGTGATCAGCACTGCCGGTGCGGAATTTACCGTTGCCGATGCCAGCAGTAATCAGATTACCGTTGACGATCAAGCGACTAGAATTTTCGGTACAACACCTCCTCCGGCCGGCTCGCAAATCAGCTTCATTCAAGGGTATATGTTTACGAACAGTGCCAGCGGCTGGACGATCAATCCCCGAAGTTCTGCCGACTACTCCGTTGCGTTCGCGCCGTCCATCACCGGAGTTGTTCGACAGGATACCTTCCCAACATCTATATCGCCGGTAACCATAAAGTCTAAAATCATGACGAAAACGTCCACCATTACTTCAGCAGAATTGTTCTATGCTGTAGACGGCGTGTTCGGCGGTAAATTATCCATGACGACGTCGGATTCGATTTACAGCGCCACGATTCCCGCCGCCAATAAAGACAGTGCTCTTGTGACGTATTATATCCGCGCTGCAAACGGTGACGGAAAAGTATCATACAATCCTGCAGATACCGTCAATGACCGTAATTTTTATGTTACGCACAACCGCCCGGTCATCATTCAGGATGTTCAATTTAACCCATACAAAAAAGCGTCGAGCTATAATGGCAATTATGTCACAGTCCGCGGTATTGCAACCACCAGCCGGAAAGATTACGGTGCCATCTATATCCAAAACGGAACCGGCGCATGGAGCGGTATTCGAATCATTTCCCGCGACTCAAAAGACACTTCGATCCGAAGAGGGGACGATCTTACGGTGCGGGGATATGTGCGCGAACAATTTGATCTGACCGTGCTTGACACGATTTCATTTACCACGAACAGTTCTGGAAATGCAGTTCCGGCACCGACAAAAGTGCGGGCAGCGGATGTAAGGACCAGCGGTCCTCTTGCGGAAGCATATGAATCGGTGTTGTTGGCCGTTGACAGCGTCTATGTCGTAAATCTGAACGAAGATGCCGTGAGCAACAGCAACTTCGGCGAATTTGGCGTCGATTCGGATAGTTCTAAATCTTCCGGATTGCG
>CAZQSI010000011.1:0-22437 GCA_964596155.1 uncultured Chitinophagaceae bacterium | reverse complement strand
TTGGTAAACACGGTACAGTCAGCAGGAACGTATGCCGTTTCGTTTGACGCTTCCAAACTTTCTTCCGGTGTCTATTTCTATAAACTTGAGGCGGGTTCATTCACGTCGATTAAGAAAATGATGCTTGTAAAATAATTGAAAACGTACGTTCCATATTTCCGGATATTCCCGATGCTCCTCTTTGCAGGAGCATTGGGCATGTTCGTTCCCAGCTGCATTAAAAGTCCGACGGAAGGAAGCACGATCAACAAACCTCCCGAAACATTTTTATGGGCTGATACGATCGGGAATGTCCTTACAAGTCAGGTAACGCTGCGGTGGTGGGGGGATGATCCCGACGGATTCATTCTCGGTTATTTCATCACCGTTGATGGTGTTAATTGGCGATTCACGACCTCGAATGACAGCATATTAACAGTGAGTCTTGGCGACAAGACAATCGACACCGTGAAATTTATGATTGCGGCTGTCGATAAAGAAGGAAATGGAATATACGATGCCATGGTCAGCGCCGGGGGAATCAATTTCGGCAAGGAACCATTTGATGACAAGGACAGCAATGGTGTCTGGTCGAAAGGGGAAACCTTTATCGACATCGGTGCGGTTGATCCGACACCGGCGTCGCTGCGTGTTGTGATAAAAAATTCTGTTCCGGTCGTAGCGTTCGATAAAAATTCTCCTCTTCCCGGATCGACGCTGCCGGTTGCAACGGTGCTCTTCTCCGGAACGGATCTGGACGGAAACGGAACGATTAAAGAATATTATGTCGCGCTGAATGATACGTCGCCATCCGCTTGGACCACCATTCCGAATTCCGTATCAATGCTGACACTGACAGGTGACTTATCCGACACATCGGCATTGGTGATCTCTGCAAAATTAAAGTCGGGTCTTGATGCTGTTGATCTCGGCGCCTCGGTAAAAAATCTGAAATTAAATCAGAATAATGTTTTATATCTCTATTGTTCGGATCTTACCGGCGCACGGAGCGCCATTGTGAGATTTCCTGATACAAATAAAACATGGTTTGTCCGAAAGCCCGCGGGAAGACGAAAGCTTCTGTTGGTCGATGATTTCGGCCCTTCCAATCCAAATCCGGATGTCGTGTATAAAACTGCTCTGCAGCAAACGTTTAATAGTCAGGGAGTTTCTTACGGCGACTTTGATACTCTCGATCTAATCGGACAACCGATTGCTCCGACGGTTGCCAAACCGATGATGACCGAAACAATGAAGTTATATCAATTTGCCTTTTGGTACGGACGAATCACTAACTTAAGATATGCGCAGCAGGCGATTCCAACCTACGTCAACAACGGCGGCAAAGTGATTTATTCTACCGGTTTTGAAAATTTCATTTCTTCCGATGAATTGGCTCTTGGATTTGCACCTGTCGACAGTTTGTTGACATCGTACCGGATAAATGACTCGACGATCAATACCGGATTTATTTCGCGTGTGTATAACGGAACAAAAATTCTTGCCGTTGACAGTGCGAAATCGAACCCGCATCCGCTGATGATTTTTGACAGAACGGCTATTTTCGGATCGTATGCCGTTGAACCGGGTCCGACTGATTCGGTCGTTTATCGGCTTGATTTGCCGAATCCTGCAAACAGCCAGGAATTGTGGAAGGGAAATCCGCCGGTCGGCGTCCTCTCCAACAATCGCCGGGTCTTTTTTGTCAGCATGCCGTTGCACTTAATGAATACAACCGATATCAGCGACGGAAGATTGCGGTTGTCCAAATTCTTCGAACGAATCTTCAAAGGAGACTTCGGAGATTGAGATGAGAAAATTACACTCCATATTGTTCCTCGTGATTCTGCTTGCAGGATTAACCTCCGGTCAGCAGCGCGGCTCGCTGCAGGGAATTGTCACCGATACCAAATCGGGTGAAGGTCTTCCGGGCGTTATCGTAAAAATCAAAGGGACGTATTACGGAATGAATACCGATTTCGAAGGGAAATATTTGATACCGAATATTTCGCCCGGAGAATACACCGTGGAAGTGTCCATTATCGGGTACACAAGAGCTCAATTTACCGGCATTGTCATAAAACCCAACGAGGTAACGAAGCTTAATGCAAAATTGTCTGAATCCGTTGTGACGCTTGATCAGGAAGTGATTATTATCGGAGAGAAGCCCCTGTTTGATATCGAACAGTCGTCGTCCGCACGGACAATTTCCACCGATGAAATCAGAAATGCACCGGTGCTGGGTGTGCAGGGAATTGTTTCCAAGCAAGTCGGTGTCACACAAACTTCCGAAGGTATCTACATTCGCGGAAGCCGATCATATGAAACGTCGTATTATATCGACGGTGTTTCCGCAAAAGATCCGCTCGCCGGAACAGGATTTGGCGTCGAAGTCGGCACAAAGTCGATGAAAGAAATCGAAGTGACCACCGGAGGTATCGGAGCGGAGTACGGAGCAACTGCCGGTGTTGTCAGCGTGACGACACAATCGGGTGAGAACACCTTTGACGCTTCGGCAACGTATAAAAGAGACAATCTCGGTTTCAACGCAAACAGTGCGTCGAATTTTAATACCGATGTGATGGAAGTAAATCTCAGCGGTCCGATCATTTCAAATTCTCTCTTTTTCTTCTCATCATTTTCCGGATATATTTCCGATGAATATACCCGTAAACCTGCAAACCAATTAAATTCTTCCATTACCGGCGGAACGTCGTACACACCCAGAAACGACAACCGGTGGAACGGTACACTGAAACTGACATTCAAACCGGATGCGACTCAGAAAATCGAAGCATCATATAACCGATCGGTAAAAATTAATCAGAACACCCGAATGCTTCAGATCGGCGGAAACGATGTTGTCCTCGGTCCCGGATATCAATACGAATTTTCGCTTCAACCCGATAATGCAAACACGTACACGCATGACGGAAATCTTTCTACATTGAAATTCACCAACACGCTCAGTTCCAATTCATTCTACGAATTCCAGGTTGGAAGATTGTTCACCCGGCTCAGAGCGGATGCGAACGGCAGACCGTATCGACCTGACTCAATCACTCAGGATTTGAATCCTCAAAGCATCATTACATCGCCGATAAATTATTGGGGATTTTCAAACTTCGACAGTCTGATATATGTGATTCAGGGAGATCCGTACACTGCAGGGTTATATAATAACGGCGGTATTGCAACTCTGTGGCACGACCATTTTGCCGAAGAGTACACGATTAAATTTGATTACAGCTATAATCCGAATCCGGAAAACAAAATCAGAATCGGATTCGAATCAAAGTTTCAGGAATATCAGTGGATCGACATTAACCGTCCGTGGATCGGCGCTCCGATCCGTCCGGGTGAACCGTCCAGAACGCTCGGTGAATCATTCAATATCTGGCACGTCTTTCCGGCGCAGGGAGGAATTTTTGCAACGGATCAGATCACATTCAAGGGATTGATTGCAAATCTCGGACTTCGATTTCAATATTGGTTCCCCGGAAAGTTCGTCGACGATGTTGCCGGCAGTGCTGCCGCCGTTGCGGCGAAAGTCATTACACCCGATACAAAACAGAAATATCAGGAGCAGACATTTTCACTGTTCGGAAACAGATGGAAGGGAAGATTCCTCCCCCGTGTGAGAGTCTCGTTTCCCGTCAGCGACAATCAGGTGCTCTATTTTAACTACGGTCATTCGGTCGATTGGCCGAATGCTTATCAGGTCTATTCCGGTTTGGACATTTCGCGTCCGGATCGTTCACCCTTATCCAGAGTCGGAAATCCGGCGCTCGATCCTGAAACAACCGTTGAATATGAAATCGGCCTCCGCAACCAGTTTACCACGGATGATGTGTTTACAATCTCTGCATACAGTAAAGACAAATATGACTATGTCGTGCGGCGTTTTCTTCCCGAACTGGACAAGACAACGTATGTGAACGAAGATTATGCGCGCATTAACGGTCTTGAAGTTTCCTATATCAAACGAATTGGAAAATTATTCAGAAGCACCATCAGCGGTTCGTATCAAGTTGCGAAAGGAAAGAGCAACTCGGCAGAAGCCTCTTTCTTCCGTTACACTGATGAACAAACAACCAAAGAGAAATTTTTAGCATGGGACCGGCCGTTCAACTTCAGAGTTAATGCGAATTGGCTCTTCGATGATCCGTCCGAACCGATGTTCGACATTTCCTGGCTTAATCAGTTGAATATTTTCTTCCAATGGAATTTCCAGTCCGGGAAACGATATACACCGTATCTGATCACCGGCATCGATGCGAATACAAAGCGTCCGGTCTACCGTGAAGATCTCTCCAACGAGTATCAATCCATCGGTGAAAACTGGTGGTGGGCTGATATGAACATCAGAAAATGGTTTATGATCGGCGGAACGAAGTTCACGCTGTTCATTGAAATCACCAATCTGTTCGACAACAAGAATTCAACGATCATCAATCCGTTGACGGGACGGGCGTATGAGCTCGGCGATCCGACGCCGTTCCGCGATCCGACATTCCCGCATCCGGAAGACAGAGGATTGCCTCCGTTCGATCCGGCGCGGTATCTTGAGCAGCGGCATATCACCGGAGGAATTTCGGTGGACTTATGAAATATGCAGCCGTCATATTGATCATGCTTATTGCAACGCTGAATATCGGCGAAGCGCAGAAATTATTTCCCGGTTTGGGAGCACAGCGGGCCGGTATCACCGTGTTTCCGTTCCTGAAGATCGGCGTTAATCCGCGTGCGGTAGCTATGGGTGAATCGTTTGTTGCGATTGCGGACGATGCGTCATCATTATACTGGAATCCCGCCGGTGCGGTCATCAGTCCTGCCAACGAAGTGATGTTTTCCCATTCGATCTGGTTTGCCGATATCAGCCACGATTTTGCCGGCTATGTTCACCATTTGACATCTTCCGATGCGGTCGGATTGAGTGTCACTGCCATTTCAACGGCAGATATGGAGCGAACAACTGTAACGAATCCTCAGGGAATCGGTTCTTATTTTTCCTATCAGGATCTTGCCGTCGGCTTGACGTATTCCAGAGCGATGACGGATCAATTTAGTTTCGGCATTACGGCGAAATATGTTCACGAAACGCTTGCAGAGGTGACGATGCAGACGGTGCTGATCGACCTTGGCGCCTATTATTTCACCGGATATGCAAATTCCCGTTTTGCATTCGTGCTCACCAATTTCGGCGGAACAACGAGTCCGAGCGGCTCGCCGACTGTGTATGGAATCGGGAAAGTAACGGAATTCCAGGAATTTTCTCCGCCGACGATGTTTCGACTTTCATTTGCCATCGAACCATTCCAAAATGAAGAACACCGGCTGACCACTTCAATTCAATTGAATCATCCTAATGACAATGCAGAGAATCTCGCCTTCGGCGCAGAGTATGCATGGACGGAAACAGTATTTCTCCGCGCCGGATATAAATTAAACGTGGAGGAACAAACATCTCCGTCATTGGGAATAGGATTCCGGATTCCGCTGGATGTCAGCAACGTACGATTTGATTATGCTTCGGCGAATTACGGTGCGCTCGGAAATACACATCGATTTTCATTGTCATTCACATTATGAAATCAGTTCGTTTCCATATTGCCTTTGTTTCGTTGATGACGCTGTTTGCGGGCGCCGTTCTGTTCAACGGTTGTTCCGATTCCATTTTCGGCGAGAAGGGTCCGAACATCGACAAGACGTTTCCTCCCGTTCCGCCGACCGATTCCAAAACCATAGAATTTATTCAGCTTGCACCGGAGTGGGGAGGATTCAATTTCCCCGAGGATGTGATGGTCGGATATGACGAACTGATCTATGTCGCCGATACCCGGAATAATCGAGTTGTCCAGCTTGACATCAACGGAACGGTGCTTGGCACCATTGCCATACCGAATCCTGTTGCGATTGCTCAGGACAGAAAACTTGATTTACTGGTTGCGGGAAGGAAGGATACTGTCATCGGAGGACAAGCGATCAAATTGGCTTGTTTGTATCGGATCAATCTATATAAGGTGAATCACAATATTAATGCGGCAACCGCCGTTCCGGTTGTCATCCATCCAGGATATGTGTTGGGACGAACGCTGAAAGTGAGCGATTCCGCATCGTATTTCACAGGAGTTGCGACGCTGGCTGACAATGCGTATTACATTACAAGGACAGGTCCGTCAAATTCGGACATTACTCAGCCGGGAGGACCGGACAACAACATTCTTTCGTTCGGTGCGAATGATAAACTCATCACGCCGCTGACATCGTATTTGACGGCGACGGGAACGGGAAAAGCATCGGCCAATCAATTGTCGAGTATCACGACCTATGCCGTACCGCCGCAACGGGCGAACGTCAATACGCGGCGAGGATTCCTTACGACGCTTGTCGGAGAAAACAGTTTCCGCACCCAGGGCATGCGGTATTCAAGCGGACGGGAAGACATAGCATACACACCTGATCCGGAATTGGAATTCAGCGATACGACCGTGGGACACCGTTTTCTTTATGACGGAAATCCGAAAAACGGCATTCTGCAATCGTTATTTGTCCGTCCGGAAGATGTGACCTATGCGGCTGACCGCGGATATATTTTCGTCGTTGATTCGGGAACAGACAGTCTCTATCAATTTACCTCAAACGGCGTTGAGGGTATTCTTCCTCCGACATTTACCGTTGAACGGAAAAACATTATCGTCTCGTTCGGCGGAACCGGAAACGGACAGAAACAATTCAATAAACCGATGGGCGTTGCATACTTTCAGCCGAACAAAATTGTTCTTGTTGCCGATGCCGGGAATAACAGAATTGTACGATTTAAACTCTCCACAGACATTCAGTAATCATTTCTCCGGCACCTTGTTCCGGAAAACAGATCTTCAGCGGATCGATGTACTATCCCGCCAATATCATCAATGAATATCGTCATCTTCAGCGGCGCAGGTCTCTCCACAGAAAGCGGAATTCCGACATTCAGAGACAGCGGCGGATTATGGGAGCAGCACCGGGTTGAGGATGTTGCTTCGACGGAAGGATGGAGCAGAAACAAACAATTTGTTTTGAGTTTTTACGCGCAGCGGTTCATAAAACAGACGGAATGCGTTCCGAATCCTGCCCACCTCGCCATCGCCGAACTTTCACAACATCACTCCGTCGTTTGCATTACGCAAAATATTGATACGCTGCTTGAACGGGCAGGGTGCGCCGATGTGTGGCACCTTCACGGCAGAATTGATTTTCAGAAATGTGAATATCACCGTTCGCTTGCATTCTATCAGGATTCGGAGTTTCATTGCGACTACCGTTCACAAATTAGTGAACCGATCCGTTTGGGTGATCTCTGCCCGGTATGCGGAGGACAATTACGTCCGGACATCGTATGGTTCGGCGAGCCGGTTGAGATGAGGGAAGAATTTATGTTCGAATTGGTGTCGAAGGCGGATATATTTATCGGGATCGGTACGTCTGCACAGGTCTATCCGGCGGCGAATATTCTTCCTATGTTTCGGCGCACTCCGGAAAAATACTTTATTGATCCTCATCCGAACCATGATGCGTTGACCGGATTTACCATTCTGCAGGGAAGTGCAGGCGAACAAATGCCGAAACTTGCAAAAAAGATTCTTGGTACATAGCAGCACCTGTAGGATTCGCCGGGATTCTTTACACGATCAATACAACGCTTTATCCTGTGTTTCTCAATCCGGCAGCAATACCATTGATGCAGAGGAACATTACTTCTTCCAGTTCTCTCCGCTCGGTTTCATCAATATTTTTCATCCGAAGCCGCTTTAACAATTCCACCTGCATCAGACTCATCGGATCGACATACGGATTCCGAAGCGCAATTGAATTTTGGAGAACTTTGTTGTTGTCCAAAATATGCTTCTGTTTTGAAATCTTCGTCAATATCTGAGTCGTCCGTTCAAAGCGGTGCAATAATTTCGAATAGGTTCTCTTTTTTAGTGCGGGCGGTTGAACAAGTTCGGCATAATCTTTTGCTATTCCGAAATCGGATTTTGCCACAATCATCTGGATATTATCAATCATTGTCCTGAAGAAATACCAATGGTCATACATTTCCCGGTATATACGAAGTGAGGCTGCGGAATTGTCATCTGCAAGTGCATCTACACCGAGCCAGCCCGGGATATTGTGTCTGCTTTGCATCCATGCAAAGACCCACGGAATCGCTCTCAGGTCTTCAATTTTTGCGCTGTTTGTCCGCTTTGCCGGTCTGGAACCGATTTTCATTTTTGTAATCTCAGAAAGAGGAGTTGCCTGGAAATAATATTGAACAAGATCGGGATCGTCGTACACTACTTCACGGTACCTCCTGAAACTGACCTCAGAAATATCCGCCATCACTTCGAGCCAATGCGGATGGTTGGCTATTGAGCGTTTTTGCTCGGTTTCCGCATCGAGTGATTTCAGCAGCATTGCGGATGTCGTCAATTCCAGCGTTCGCAAGGCGATTTCGCGGTGAAAATATTTGAGCGAAATAACCTCTCCCTGTTCCGTAATTTTTATTTTCCGGTTTACCGAACCGCTGTTCAGCGCCATTACCGCTTGAAATTCCGGACCGCCGCCGCGGCCGACGGTTCCGCCCCGTCCATGGAAAAACATCCAGTCGATATTATGTCTTCGCGAGCATTCGGATAACAAACGTTGGGCTTTGTTCAATTCCCAGTTGGAGGTAATGATGCCGCCGTCCTTGCTGCTGTCGGAATACCCGAGCATAATCTCTTGATGATTGTTTCTGAACGCGAGATGCGAACGATAAGAAGGATTCGCATACAATTGTTCCATGATCGAAACCGATCCCCGAAGATCACCGATGGTTTCAAACAGCGGGACGATGTTCAATCCGCTGTAGGAAGAAGACGGGGAATATAATCCGGTGAGTTTCATTAAAAAGAGGACTTCAAGAACGTCGGCCGGAGATTCCGTCATGCTGATGATATACGACCGGACGGCTCGCGGGTCGATTTCGTTAAGAGCTCGTTTAATGGTTCTGAATGTTGCCAACACTTCGAGGGTCTGCGGAGTGAGGAGTGATTCATCCAGTACAAACGTTTTAGAATCAGCAATGGATCGGGTAAGCCATTCCGTTCGATCGGCGTCCGAATAATTTGAATATGGAATTCCGTGCTGCTTGCAGAATTCATTAATTGCCGCTGTATGGACCTTCTTGTGCTGGCGGATATCGAGTGTTGCAAGATGAAAACCGAATGTTTCCACGTTGCGCATCAGATCTCTCAACGTTCCGTCTGCAATTGCAGTGCCTTTATTGTTCAGAAGACTCTTCCGGATCAAGGCGAGATCGGCAAGGAATTCAGCCGAAGAGGCATAGGTTGTTTCCTGGGACGTCAAGGTTCCTTCGAGTTTTTTCTTGTATCGAAGCAGCTTTCTGTAGATCAGCGCAATTTTAATTCTATAGATTTCATTTTTATTTCGGACGCCGGGAGGGAATTCTTCATTATTGTCCGTCAATTCTCTGTCGATGGATTGCTCCAACGCAGCGTCAACACCGACATTTTTTTTCGACTCGCTTCTGACGATGTACAAATCATCAATTTGTTTGATATAAATGTCAATGATTGTCAACGACTGACGTTTCAGCGTTGCCCAGGTGGTTTCATGCGTCACAAACGGATTGCCGTCTCTGTCGCCGCCGATCCACGATCCGAATTGGACGAAGGCAGGAACAGAGGAGAGGAGTTCGGGATACGTTTCCGACAGCGCCCGTTCGAGTTCTTTGTAAAAATCCGGAACGGTGTATTGAAGCACTTGAGTATAATAAAACAATCCGTTCGTCACTTCGTCCAACGGTGTAATATCATAACTTCTGGTTTCTTCCGTCTGCCATAAACTGGTGACATTTCTCTTGATGGACCGTTCCAGATCTTCGCGTTCGGACGGCAGCATATTTTTTCTGTCAAATTCCTCTAGAATTTGCCAAATGCGTGCATGTTTTTCGAGCACCGTTCTTCTCAACGCCTCCGTCGGATGCGCAGTAAAGACAGGGGAAATAAACGCGCTGGAAAGAAATGATGCCACGCGCGCAGCGGGTATTTTTTTCTTTTTTGCATGCTGCAAAGTATGCTTCAGGGAACCCTGCGGGTAGTGCGACGCTCCGTGCATCCGTTGCTCTCTCATCCGCTGAATCCGGTAATGCTGTTCCGCAATATTGACAAGCTGAAAATAGATGGAAAATGCCCGAATGAGTTTCTTCATCGAATCCGAATCGAGCGAAGAAATTTTCTTTTTAAGCCGCCGGTGGACTGCAGGACTGTGCCGTAAACGATATTCTTTAGTGGAAAGTCTGATGAGCTCTTCGAGGGCAAAGAAGGCGTTGCCTTCCTGATCCTTGATAACGTCGCCGAGAATATTACCGAGAAGTCGAATATTGGATCGAAGCGGTGCGTCGGTTGAAGATAATCGGGATGATCTTTTCACTGTTGTGTCGCCTCTCCATGTAATTCTGTCAATCGTGATAAAACGTTAACTATTTCCTTGTCCCAGAACTTCCAGTTGTGACCTCCGGGTAATTCGTGCATTTCAAACGGAATCTGATATTTGCGTAAAACGCCGGCGAATTCATGCGTCAGGTCAATGATGTCTGTCAACGCATCCTGAGAACCGACTGATAAATAAATGTAAGGAGGTCGTGAAGAACGACGTTGTGCGGCGAGTACAAAAATATCATTTTCACTCCACGATGCGACTCTGACTGGACCGAATGCGTCCCTAACACTTGTCAGAAAGAGTGTGGATCGTCGTCTCATCGCTGCAGAGTCCTCCAATCCGGCCGGAAATTGAATTGACGGACTTATACCCGCGGCGAAATAGAATTTGTCTGGGTACTTCAGTGCAAATTTAATTGCTCCGTATCCTCCCATCGATAATCCGGCTATCGCTCTGTGCGACTTAGTCCGATTAATCCTGTATCGCTTCTCGACAGCGGGTATTAATTCTTTAATAAAAAAATCTTCAAAGCGAGCGTTTTTGATCACGGGGGAATTGGTATACCAACTATTCTTAAAGTCTGGAGTAACAATAATGAAGTTATATGACTGTGCATATCGGACAAGATCGGTCATTCGAACCCAGTTTGTAAAATCTCCCCCGAGTCCATGAAGCAAATAGAGGATTGGATATTGCTGATTGTTATCAGAATATCCATTCGGTAACAGGACATGGTACCGTGAGTACGAGTTTAATGCTTCAGAAAACAGACTGTCATCCACAACGCGAACTTGTGATGGCAGATTCTGTGGAATAGATACAAAAAGTAAAAAAATATAAAAAGCCATGTCAGTACGCATAGATTCCTATTTTATTCATCTTACTGAATGTTTTAAGCAGTTTCAATATAAAGAATAGTGAGCGAATCCGGTGCACAAAATATATCATAGTTATGTTGAAAATTAACTTGACTTCAACTGGTCAATTTGTTTAGATTCCGTCAAAATTCAATGATGATAAATTCAACAAAAAGGAGCCAGCTATGAATTCCTTCCGATATACTGCTGTTTTGATTGTAGTATTGCTGTCTTGCTTGGGGACACCGCACCTGCTCAAGGCACAAGGCGTAACAACATCCGCAATGTCGGGATTGGTTAAAAGCGACAATGGTGAAGTACTTCCAAGTGCTACCGTGTTGGTCGTTTATGAGCCAACCGGAGCAAAATACGGAGCGACGACACGGACAAACGGCCAATATAATATTTCCAATATGCGTGTCGGGGGACCATATAGCATAACCGTTTCTTTTGTTGGTTATAAAAGTCAACAAATACAAAACATTTTTCTAAGCCTGGGACAAGAATTCAGGCAAGATTTTTCGATGGTGGCAGAAGCAATTAAAGGAGAAGAAGTCCTTGTTACGGCAGATGCTAACGAAATTATCAGCAGTGATCGAGAAGGGGCGGCGACAAATGTCAGCCCGCAAATGGTACAGGATCTGCCGACATTAAAACGCAGTGTACGCGATCTCACCCGGATCGATCCGAGAAGTGACGGAAATTACAGTTTCGGCGGAAAGAACTGGTTGTACAATAATATATCATTGGACGGATCCTATTTTAATAATCCGTACGGATTGGACGATCCGGCACCGGGTGGACAAGCGAATGCCGAACCGTTTTCGTATGATGCAGTCGAACAAGTGCAGATATCCATTGCTCCTTTTGACGTGCGTGAAGGAGGTTTTACAGGTGCCGGGATAAACACCGTTACGAAGAGCGGAACGAACAAGATTATTGGTTCAGTTTACAGCTATCTACGAAACGAAAATATGTTGGGAAACAATGTCACCGGCAATAAAGTAGTTGCAAACCCGGAATTATCATATAATCAGTCCGGTTTTTCCATCAGCGGACCAATCATCCAAAACGAAATTTTCTTCTTCTTAAACGCAGAAGTTGACCGGCGTGAAGATCCCGGTTCCAATTTTGTCGCGAATCGCGGATCGACAGGGTTTGGCATTTCCCGTGTGCAAGCATCCACGATGGACTCAATCCGCACTCGCCTGAAAACCGTGTATGGATATGATACGGGTCCCTACGAGAATTATACTTTTAACACTCAAAGCGAGAAATTGTTATTGAAGCTCGACTGGCTGTTGAATGACGATCACAAAGTCATGTTCCGGTATAATCGTCTTGATGCACGGCGAGATTTAGGACCGCATCCGTTTGTGTTGAGCGCGAATGGCACAGGCCGCGGACCGAATGAATCCTCTCTGCCCTTTCGGAATTCCGGATATAGAATTAATAATAAATTGAATTCGTATGCGCTTGAAGTAAACAGCCGTTTTGGCGGCTTCTCAAATCGTTTTTTTGCCAGCTACAACCGTTTCAGAGATTCCCGAGATCCGTTTAGCACCCCGTTCCCGACATTGGAGATCGTGAAAGACGGTATCACCTACACGACGATCGGACACGAACCGTTCTCTGTTCATAATATCCTCGATCAGGATGTTCTTCAATTCACGAATAACCTCAGCTATTATTTGGACAACCATGTCATCACCGTCGGAGCGACATATGAGAAATTTTCCTTCTATAATTCGTTCAACATCTTCAAATACGGCTTTGACATTTTTGGACCGATGACCACTGATCAATTTTTTCGGATAACCAATCCAATGGATACACTTTTCCGAAACTTTAACGCAGAAGTTGCTAATGCATTAAAAGTGCCTTGGAAGGGTGAAAATACCGATGTCGGCCAATTTGCTATTTATGCTCAGGATGAATATTTAATGTCATCTCAGTTTAACGTTACGTTTGGCATACGGGTGGACTTCCCGATTTATTTGACCAAACCTGTCGCAAATCCTTTTTCAACTGGATTAAACTTATTGGATGAGAATGGCAACAAAGAGGTGATCGATCAAAGCAAATTTCCGGATGCAACCCCTATGTTTAGCCCAAGGATTGGTTTCAACTGGGATGTTGACGGACAGAAAGCAACCCAGCTAAGAGGAGGAACAGGTATTTTTACCGGCCGTGTACCGTTTGTATGGATCGGCAATGTTGTTTCAAACCCCGGCGCAAATCCGAATCTTCCTGCTCATCTTCGGTCCTATGATTTGAACGCAATGGCTTCTGACTTTAAGTGGCCTCAGGTATGGACAACAAATATTGCCATAGATAAAAAACTTCCGTCTGAAATAATCGGAACGGTAGAATTTTTATACAGTAAGGACATTAATGCAGTTTACGTTCGCAACGCCGATCTTGTTAAACCGGTTCGATACTTACCCGACGGCCGTCCGTACTACGGTGGAGCGGGAGCGAATGAACTTAACGCTGACTTCGGATCAGGCGTTTACACCATTGATAATACAAGCGATGGATATAATTACAGTTTGACAGGTCAACTCCGAAAAATGTTTGAAAACGGATTATATACATCTGTGTCCTATTCGTATCTTGAAGCAAAGAGCAATATGAAATCGACGGAAATAGCCAGCGTTTTGTGGCAAGGGAATCCGGTTCAGGGTAATCCGAATAAACCCGAATTGAGTTACTCGGAATTCGGAATTCGCAACCGCATTGCAGGCCTGGTGTCGTATAAGTATGACTGGACTGAAAACAACGCAACCACGTTCGGTGTTTTTTTCGAGGTTGCTGAAGGGAATCGCTTTACCGGAGCGGGTGGGAACCGATATTCGTTCACCTATGCAGGCGATGTGAACGGTGATGGACAAGCCGGAAACGATTTGATCTATATCCCACGCAATCAAAGCGACATTAAATTTGATCCGGCAGGAGGTTCTTCTGCGTCTCAATGGGCGGCATTGAATGCATTTATCGAGCAGGACGACTACTTGAAAAATCACAGAGGACAGATTGCGGAACGTTTTGGTGCGATAAACCCATGGTATCAGAATATTGACCTGAAGATTATGCATGAAGTCGGAATCATGACGGGAGAGCAGCGTCACGCGTTCCAAATCAGCCTTGATATTCTTAATCTGACAAATCTTTTCAATTCAAACTGGGGGGTTCGTCAAGTCGCCAGCGCCGCAGCGACATCGCCGTTGCAATTTACGAGTTTTGACATTAACGGTGTTCCGCAATTTATATTTAATAATTCATTAAAATCCACATATGTCGATGATCTCGGTTTGGCTTCTCGATGGCAAATGCAGCTTGGAGTTCGATACATCTTCAATTAATCAATTAGTTTAAGTCAAACAATCGAATGGTCTATTATATTAAGTAATAGACCATTTTTTTTTCTTTTCAATATGGTAGATTGTGGATGAAATGTTTATGGAAAGTGAAAGGCATAGGAGATACGTTGGACGAGTTAGAATAAATTAGTATATTCTGCAATAAACCATTTTTAAAAGGGTAGCATGAAAAAAATCGGAATCCTGTACGGCAAAGAAAACACATTCCCGCCGGCTCTCATTGAATTTATCAACGGAAAAAAAGAAACTGGCATTGTTGCCGAATCCGTGGTGATTGATAAGGTCATTCAGGGTGAACCGTCCGATTATACAGTGATCATCGACAGAATTTCTCAGGATATTCCATTCTACCGGGCATATTTAAAAAACGCTGCGTTGAGCGGTACTGCCGTTATCAACAATCCCTTCTGGTGGAGTGCGGATGAAAAATTCTTTAACAATGCACTTGCGACCAAAATCGGTGTGGAGGTACCGAAGACGGTGATTCTGCCGTCCAATCAACATCCACCCGACACGTCCGAACAATCGATGCGAAACCTTGCCTATCCGCTGGATTGGGAAGGAATTTTCCGGTATGTCGGATTTCCGGCATATTTCAAACCGTTTGCAGGAGGCGGCTGGAAAAATGTTTATAAGGTTCACAATGCGAAAGAGTTTTTCAAAGCATATAATGAAACGGGACAACTGGTGATGATGCTTCAGGAGGAAATTCAATTTACAGAATACTTCCGATGTTACAGCATTGACTGTACTGATGTGCATATCATGCAGTACGAACCGAGAAATCCGCATCATCTGCGGTACGTAAAAAATGGCCCGCCCGTTGCGCAAAAAATTTTGGATTCGGTGCGGAAGGGCGTTTTGACACTAAATGAATATTTGGGATATGATTTTAATACCGTAGAGTTTGCCATACGCGACGGTGTTCCGTATGCAATTGATTTCTGCAATCCTGCTCCCGATGCAGATGTGCACTCCGTCGGCCAGGAAAATTTTGACTGGATTCTTAACGCTGCTTCTTCCATGGCGATTCGCAGGGCCAAAGCACACAAACCTGGAATCAACAATCTCCGCTGGGGAAAATTTATCACCTCCTTTGCATCCGGTAAAGGAATCCTATGACCGGAAAATTGTTCACACTCGGCATCGAAGAGGAATTTCAGATCGTCGATCCGGTAACACGCGATCTGAAATCCCATATCGAGGAAATTCTCGCAGAAGGGAAGATTATTCTCCGAGAAAACATCAAGCCGGAAATGCACCAGTCCGTCGTCGAGGTCGGCACCGAAATCTGTGAAACGGTGCAGGACGCCAGAAGGGAAGTGGTGAAGCTGCGAAGCACCCTTTCGCGTCTTTCCAATATGAAAGGACTCCGGATCGCCGCAGCAGGCACACACCCGTTTGCCCGCTGGGATGCACAGAAAATCACCGATCATATCAGGTACCGCGAGATTGTAGAAGACATGCAGCAGGTAGCGCGCGCAAACCTGATCTTCGGTCTTCATGTCCATATCGGCATGCCGGACCGTGAAGCGGCCATTCAGGTGATGAACACTGCGAGATATTTTCTCCCTCATTTGTTTGCTCTTTCCACCAATTCTCCGTTCTGGCTCGGGAGCAACACGGGATTCAAATCGTACCGAATCAAAATATTTGAACGGTTTCCAAGAACCGGTATTCCGGATATTTTCGAATCATTGTCCGATTACGAAGATTATGTGAAGCTGCTGATGAAAACACATTGCATCGATAATCCGAAACGGATCTGGTGGGATATTCGTGTCCATCCGAATTTTGATACGATCGAATGGCGCGTCTGCGACATACCGATGAGAGTCGATGAGACCATCGCTCTCGCAGCAATGATGCAGGCGATTACGGCGCGGTTGTATAAACTGTACAAACAAAATCTCGGCTTCCGCATCTACAGAACGCGGCTGCTGAATGAAAACAGATGGAGAGCGGCTCGTTACGGCATCCACTCAAATCTTATTGACTTCGGCAAGCAGGAAGAGGTGCCGTTCTCGCGGTTGATTGAAGAATTGCTTGAGTTCGTGGATGATGAGATCGATGAATTGGGAAGCAGGAAAGAAGCGGAATACGTGAATGAGATATTGAGGATGGGCACGGGTGCGGACCGCCAGCTGGCGGTGTGGAATTCCACGAAAGATTTGAACGCCGTCGTCGATCTGATTATCAACGAAACGGCAATCGGCCTCGACGAGCCTGAAAACAATTAACAATGTTTTTGCAATGATGAAGGATAGAGAATAGTGAAGTTTGATGTATCCGAAATGAAATACGACACGGCCCTCAGCATGGGCGCACGAAATGCCGTTAAGGATTGTCTCCGGCTTAAACCGAATGAACGAATTACGATCATCACGGACAGGGAATGTCTGGAAATTGCCGCCTCGCTTGTCCACCAGATCGAACAGGTCGGATCCGAATACAGCGTGTTCGTGATGGAAGAGTATGCGGAGCGTCCCCTGAAAGAAATGCCGGCAGTGATCCTTGAGGATCTTGCAAAATCACAGGTGAGCATTTTTGCTGCAATCACGCAGACGGGAGAGCTCGGTTCGCGGATTCAAATGACGTCAGTGGTGAATAAGAACAAAATGCGCCATGGACACATGGTGAACATCAATAAACAGATAATGATGGAAGGAATGTGCGCAGACTTTCTGGAGGTGGACAGAATCAGCCAACGGCTGATTGAACGTGCACGGACAACAAAAATAATCCGTGCCACGACACCTGCGGGAACCGATTTCACTGCGGAATTTTCACCCAAGCTCAAGTGGCTTAAAACGAGCGGAATTATTTCACCCGATAAGTGGGGCAATCTGCCCGGCGGCGAGATTTTCACTTCTCCGCAGACCACAAGAGGATTGTTCGTTGTGGACGGAGTGGTGGGAGATTATCTGTGCCAAAAATGGGGGGATATTCAACGTCATCCGCTCTACATTCAGGTTGAAGAGAACCGAATAAAAAAGGTTGAATGCTCCAACAAAGATCTTCTGAAGGAATTTCTTGATTATACCCATACGGACGAAAACAGCGACCGCGTCGGCGAATTCGCCATCGGCACCAACATTGCCGTGAAGCGAATCATCGGTCACATTCTGCAGGATGAAAAGTTTCCCGGAATCCACATTGCGTTCGGACATCCCTATGCCGACCACACGGGACAAGATTGGGTCTCGACGACCCACATCGACTGTGTCGGAAGAAATTTCGACATCTGGATGGACGATGTTCAGGTGATGGAAAAAGGAAAATTCATTCTGGATAATTTTTGAACCGTGTTCCGAAGGAACGTGAACCAATGCCGATCATCGGCGGCATGCGGTGCAGAAATGTATTCCGCTGCGGCAATTTACGATGCCCGCGATCTGCGGGCTTACTTTTTATCGGGACGGGAGAATGATTCCTGACATCAGGAAAAAAATCAATGCCGAATATTCAGAGGAGAAATACCGTGCATTTCTCCAAGAATTGAATACAACGCATAAGTATCCGACAGATTTTCGCACAGCGGAAACTCCGATATTTCTCTCCCGGGAACTCGCCGACCAGGTCATTAAAGGGGCAGAAGAACTGGTATCGCAGATATCCACCCCTGAATTCCGTGATCATGCAGCGAATGCAATTCCGGATGGTCTCACCGTTCCGAATGAATCTTCTCATCCGACATTCATTCAAGTTGATTTTGCGATTTGCAGAGATTCGAACGGGACATTTGTACCCCGGCTGATCGAATTACAGGGATTTCCGTCGTTGTACGGCTACCAGGCATTTCTGAACGACACAATCCGCAAGCATTATTCCATTCCCGAAACATATGCAGCGGCGTTTAACGGATATGTCCGTGAAACGTACACAGATCTGCTGAAGGAGATCATTGTCGGCACTTCCGATCCGCGCAATGTCATCCTGCTTGAAATTGAACCGGAACAACAAAAAACAAGAATTGATTTTGCCGTCATGGAAGCGATGCTGGGCATTCGGACAGTCTGTATCACCAAAGTGATTAAACGAGGTCGATCCCTCTTTTATAAAGAAAACGGTATCGAAATTCCAATTGAACGGATATACAACAGAGTGATTTTTGATGAACTGCAGCGAAAAAAAATTCAATCACAATTTTCGTTGACGGATGACATCGCCGCCGAATGGGTCGGTCATCCCAATTGGTACTTTCGTCTCAGCAAGCACACGCTGCCGTTTTTACGAAGTGAATATGTCCCCGAATGCACATTGGTGAGTTCCTTACCGCAATATCCGGATCATCTTCATGAATACGTCCTGAAGCCGCTGTATTCTTTTGCCGGACTCGGCGTTGATATCGATGTCACCGCGGAAAAACTTGACCGGCTTGATAATCCGTCGAACTATCTGCTTCAGCGGAAGATTGAGTATGCCGATGCCATCGAAACACTCGATGGATATGCAAAAACGGAAATACGAATGATGTTTATTTGGAAAGAAAAACCGATTTTAGTGAAGAATCTTGTCCGTTTGAGCAAGGGACGAATGATGGGCGTTGATTTTAACAAAAATAAAACTTGGGTGGGTTCCACCATTGCATACCATGAACCACGATAAACATCAGCAATCAGGAAAAAAGGGGAGTGAATTCCTGTATATTAAAAATATGGTATGCGACAGATGCATACGTGTCGTGTCGGACGAATTGCGAGCGATGGGGATTGACATACTCCGCATTGAACTTGGAGAAGTAGAAGTGAAAAAATCCATTACATCAGAAGAGCGGAAAAAAATCCGTCAGATGCTTGAAACGAACGGATTTGAACTTATCGAAGACAAAAATGCAAAAGTCATCGAAGCAGTAAAAACGGCGATTATACAGCTGGTTCATCATAATCACGCGGACGAACCGATGAAGTGGAAAATATCGGAGTATCTTTCGCGCAAGGTGAACCGGGACTATCACTCGATCAGTCAGCTCTTCTCATCGGTGGAAAATGTTACCATCGAACATTATCTCATCAAACAAAAAATTGAGCGGGTGAAGGAATTGTTAAAATATGACGATATGTCGCTCAGTCAGATCGCCGTAATGATGGATTACAGCAGTGTTCAGCATTTGTCAAACCAATTTAAAAAAGTCACCGGGATGACCCCCAGTGCATTCAAATCTCTTTCTCCGTCCCATTCTTCCCGAAAACGGACCGCACTCGACAAAATACATTAGCATTTAAAATTACCGGATGGTTCGATAATTATCGTTGCTCGGTTTACCTTTTTTGACAGTGGAATGCCCGCTAATTTGGTAAATAATTCAGAAAACCGCCGTCAAAATCGTTAATAAAATTTTATACAATAAAGCAATTAAAGTATAACAGATGTCGTACTGACCGTCATTATATTTACTAAACAAAAAATGAAAGGATCAGATATGAAAAAAAGCACGTTATTCATTAAAGGAATGAGCTGCAATCATTGCGTCATGAGCGTCAAAAAGGAATTGAGCAGAGTTGAGGGAGTATTAGTAAACGATGTATCGATTGGCGCTGCTGCTCTTGAATATGACGAATCTGCTGTTCAACCTCGTCACCTCGAAGAGGCAATCCGGAAAGCCGGATATACTCTGCAGTCAATCGAGTAAATAAATATTTTACGAAACGAAATTCATTTTTCATCAGACATTCATTGAGCATCACCATGAACAAACAAATTGAAGTTCTTACCCTTCCGGTAGAAGGCATGACATGTGCCAGTTGTGTTTCCCGCGTAGAAAAAGTGCTCTCGGAAATCAACGGAGTGGAACAGACAACAGTTAACCTGGCCACGGAAAAAGCGACGATCAAATATGATCCGCACAACGTATCGATGCGGCAGCTGGCAGAAGCAGTCGAAGGCGCCGGATATACGCTGGTGATTCCGGAAAAAAACGGTTATGGGGAGGGAGGAAACAATCGACAGGAAAGTGATGTCAGAACTACATTAAAAAAAGAATTTCTGTTCAGTATTATCGTCGGTCTGCCCGTTGTTATACTCAGCATGATCAGCATGTCCGAATGGTTTATGGAAATCGCGGATATGGCGACGGTTAACAAATTGCTGCTGATCGGAACGACGCTGGTGATGGCGGTTTCCGGACGGCGATTTTTTTCGGTTTCCTGGAAGCTGGCAAAACATGCATCCGTTGACATGAATACGCTCATTGCGGTCGGGACGGGAACGGCATATGTATTCAGTGCGATTGTTGTACTTTTTCCGGAATGGCTTCCCGCATCTGTCGGACCAAATGATGTCTATTTTGATACCGCCGTTTCAATTATTGCGCTGATTCTGCTCGGGAAAATGCTGGAAGCAAACGCCAAGATGAAAGCCGCCGATGCCATGAAATCGCTGCTTTCCGTTCAGCCCAAAACCGCACGGGTGATGAGGAATAAATCATTCACTGATATTTCCATTAATGATGTTCTGCATGATGATCACATTCTTGTCCGGCCGGGAGAAAGAATCCCGGTGGATGGTGTGATTGTTAACGGAGAAACCTCAATCGACGAATCGATGATGACCGGTGAAAGCATTCCTGTTTTGAAACACCAGGGCGACCGCGTCATCGGAGGAACAATCAACACGACCGGAAGCATAGAGTTCCGCGCAACGGCTGTCGGCAATGAAACGATGCTCGCTCAGATTATCAGACTGGTCGAGGAAGCGCAGGGATCGAAAGCTCCTATTCAATCGATGGCGGATTCGATCGCGTCGGTGTTTGTCCCTGCCGTGATTGGAATCTCCGCGGTAACATTTCTCGTCGGCTGGCTTGTTGCGGATCTCGGTTTTGCCACGGCGATGATCCACGCCATTGCCGTGTTAATCATTGCATGTCCTTGTGCGCTCGGTCTCGCGACTCCCACAGCGATCATGGTGGGAACCGGACGGGGCGCTTCAGTCGGCGTATTGATAAAAAATGCTGAAAGCCTCGAAAAAGCAGGTTCGCTTTCTTCGATCGTATTTGATAAAACGGGGACAATCACCGAGGGAAAACCATCCGTAACGGATGTTGTCCCGTTGAACGGCTATTCAAAAGAAGCGCTCATAAAATTTGCCGCCGCACTTGAGGAACGCTCCGAACATCCGCTTTCGCGTGCTGTGCTGGAATATGCTCGGAACAATGGAATTTCATTCCCGAAAGCGGAATCGTTTATTTCAAATCCCGGTTCAGGTATTTCCGGAATTGTGGAAGGATCTCAACTGGTGGTAGGCAAAGAAGCAATGATGCGCGAAGCATTGATAAGACTAGACGGTGCTGACCGGCAGGCGGCCCGCTTGCAGAGCGAAGGAAAAACCGTCGTTTATGTTGCCGTCCAACGATCTGCGGATAAATCCAATCCAAAAGGAATAGCGGGTTTGATTGCAATTGCCGATACGGTACGACCGTCATCCAAAAAGGCGGTTGATGAACTTAAAAAGATGAATATCCGGGTTGCACTCTTATCGGGAGATAATATTCACACCGCCGAGGCGATCGGAGCAGAAGTCGGCATTTCTTCGGTTGTTGCAAACGTACTCCCAAAGGAAAAAGGGGAGTATATCAAAAATCTTCAGAATAAGAATCAAATTGTCGGTATGGTAGGTGACGGCGTCAATGATGCTCCGGCGTTGGCACAGGCCGATGTAAGCATGGCAATGGCGTCTGGAACGGATGTCGCAATGGAAACGGCAGACATTGTTCTGATGCAGCACGATATCGCCGCGGTAGTCCGTGCAGT
>CAZQSI010000010.1:8239-60202 GCA_964596155.1 uncultured Chitinophagaceae bacterium | reverse complement strand
ACGACCGGGGACGCTGGAGAATGATCCGCTCCTATATGACGCCGACCGCCGAAACGGTCAGCTGAGAACTTCATACCGTCACACACGATTACATACTGAAAATAAAAAAGCCGCGATTGGATATCGCGGCTTTTTTATTAAGTAACGGATCAATCCCGATTATGCCGGCACTAACGACGACTCCTGAAGTTCATGTTTAATCTTTTCAAACTCTTCCAGGACATCATGCTTCAAAACGGCGACCTTCTTTTCAAAATCGCGGTAGAGTGACCTGTAATATTCAATGCCTTCTTCAAGATTCCGCTGGAACAACAGAAAATATTTCAGTTGTTTTTCCGAGAACGGCTTCGGTGCTTCGGCGATTAAACTCTTCAGATAATCAACATACAGCTGCAATTCTTTGATGAACAGGTTCGGACGTTCCGCCGCGTTGATGACCGACGTTCTTCCGTAGACGTGATCAATCATCGTGCGCAGGGAAACCACCTTGTCAAAATAAGCGATGTTCGGACCGGGACAGATTGAAACGCCGGGTCCTTCTACCCGCGTGCTGAGTTCATTCACGATCAATGCCGATGTGCCGAGTCCGACACAGATGCACGACTTATCGGTGATGGCAGTAAATTCCTTTGACCGCTCTTCGGTGGAGAGTTCCTTTTCATCCAATTGCTTGATGCGAATGTGCTGGTATTGGCGCGATGCTCTGCAGATTGCCTGCTCCGTGAATTCAGTGTTGAGCTGAATATATTTTTTCGGACAGGAACTGCCCGGACGTCCTTTGTCGATCAACTCCTGTTTCTCAATATCCTTCGTATTGCCGCGAAGGCTGTTGAACGGAACGCCGAGAGGAGAAATATTGCTCAGGTACAAATCTTCTTCTTTTGCTTTGCAGAGAAGTCCGAGTGTATGCGTATCCACATTCGTTACTTCGGGACAGAGTAAAAACGGGGAGCCCCATCCGATCGAATCCAGTCCATAATGTTCGATCAGGAAATTATGCTCTTCCGCCGTTCCGACGCCGCCCTGTGCCGTAATCTTCATCGGCATCGGGGAAGAGGGAACGAACTTCTGTTTGGCGGCAAGCGCTTCTTTTACAATATCGTGTGTGGTCTGAAGAAGCTCCTGACGATTTTTGCGAAATTCTTCAAGGATCGGACCCATTAAATATCCGTCTGTCGCAAACGCATGTCCTCCGCAGTTCAGCCCGGATTCAATCCGGTATTCTGAAACCCACAATCCTTTTTTTGCCAGAAATTTTCCCTGAATAATGGCCGAGCGGTAATCGCTGACCTTCAGGATGATTTTTTTCTTAATGGTTCCTTCCGCGTCGGGAAAGAAATCTTCAAATTTTTCAATGTAACTGTACAGCCGCGGATTCATACCGGCTGAAAAAACAATGCAGGATTGCAGCGAACTCTGCGCATATCCGCGAAGCGCCGCATGCGCATCGTTGAACTCATTGGATAATTTTTGATCGTTCCGGTAATTATCCTTGTCAAGCTTGGTCATGATGTTGACATCAATGCTCCCAGGATGGAGATGCTTGTCAATCCACGCTGCAATGTCTTCTTTCACGGTATTGTTGGCGACAAGATCGCGAAATTGCTTTTTTACCTCCGAAAAGTCTGGAAGCATATCAATATATTTCTGCACTTCTTCGCCTGTCTCGTGGATGGACCGCTTCAGCTCCGCGAACTTGTCATGAACGATTTTATCGACCATATTCAAATATGCGGTGATTCGTTCCGCGCGATGGTCGCTGCTGTTCTTTTCCGTAATGGGAGTAAACGGCAGGTTCAATTTCTTGC
This sequence comes from uncultured Chitinophagaceae bacterium, assembly GCA_964596155.1. Classification (GTDB taxonomy): domain Bacteria; phylum Bacteroidota; class Ignavibacteria; order UBA10030; family UBA8401; genus UBA8401. The sequence continues at coordinate 58,394 of CAZQSI010000010.1, read as the reverse complement.
TGTAAAACTCTCTCATCTTCTCTACCAAGATATCGTCGACAAGCGACATGACCGACGAGATGCCGTAATGGGCAACTTTCACCGGTGTATCGATGGTAAAACCGATTCCCATGACAGGAATGTGTAACGTGTGTAACGATTGTTGATTGTTCATCGTACCCTTCAAATGCTTTTCTATAGATAACACTAAAATACACCTTTTAAATGACCTATACAAAAAATACTTTGGTCAAGATTGTCCGATTTACGGAAATCACTAAGGATTACAAAATTTTACTGAAATCCACCATTATTAATACTTAAGCAACAAAGTATAAAAAAGGTGACGTCGCACTCAATGTACGACTACCGAAGCCGTTTTGACAGTGTTTGCGTTAAATATGCTGAAAAATCGACAAAATTTGATGTTTTTCTTGCGATTCATGCGGAGTTGTGTATTTTATATAATACTATTATGGTTGCAGCGTTTGGTGAAATATTATTTGACGTCTATCCCGACAAAGAATTGCTGGGGGGAGCTCCGTTCAACTTCCTCTATCATATTCATGCGTTAACGGGAAAAGGAGTTTTCATCTCCCGCATAGGCAACGATCCGCGGGGAGTTACCATCAGAAAATTCATGGAAGACCATGCCATCGACAGAAGCATGGTGCAGATAGATATGCACAAACCGACCGGGGCGGCGTTCGTTACACTGGACAAGGATGGCGTTCCGGGATTCAGAATTGCCGAAGAAACGGCATACGACTACATCGAACACGCTCCCGATGCACCCGACCTGCTTGCCGACTGCGAGATTCTGTATTATGGAACGCTGGCTCAGAGAAATGAAACTTCAAGAAATTCTCTATACCTGATCAGCCAGCATGCAGACCGATGCTTTTTTGATGTGAATCTCCGGCAGAACTTTTATTCGACAGAAATACTTCAGCGGTCGCTCATTCTTGCAGATATTGTGAAGATGAATGAAGACGAGCTGAAGAAAATTCATGAACTTTTTTTCTCTTCGGCATATTCCCAGAAAACCGCATCGAAAGAGCTGCTCGAACGGTTCTCCCTTTCTCATCTCGCGGTGACGATGGGCGGCGACGGATCAACCATCTACACGCCGGACGGATCGCATACTCAAAAAACACCCGCCGCTTCGGTGATCGATACCGTCGGAGCAGGAGACGGATTTGCCGCCATGCTTTGTGCCGGCCTGGTGAAACAACGTCCGCTTGAATTGATACACAGACTGGCATCGGATTTTTCGGCGGAACTCTGCGGCATTCACGGCGCCCTTCCGGAGAACGACAGGATCTATGATGTGTACAGGAAAGCTTTGAACAATGACTGACGCATCGCCTCTCTACATTCAGATTTACAGCATTCACGGACTCATCCGATCCAATAACCTTGAGTTGGGCCGCGACACCGATACCGGCGGCCAAACAAAATATGTTGTGGAGTTTGCAAAGGCGCTGAGTTCCGATCCGCGGATCGGCAAAGTGGAATTGATTACCCGCTGGATCAATGACAAGCGCGTTTCCTCCGACTATGCTGTTCCCGAAGAGAAGGTGAACGACAAATTGTCGATCATTCGGATTCAATGCGGCGGCGGACGGTATATCCGGAAAGAAGTACTGTGGGATCATCTTGAAGAGTTTGTCGACAAATCGATCAAGCATATCAAATCGGTCGGCCGCCTTCCCGATATCATCCACAGTCATTACTGCGATGCGGGCTTCGTCTGCACGGAGCTGACAAAATTTTTCGGCATTCCGATGATCCACACGTCGCATTCTCTCGGCATTCAAAAACGGGAGAGGCTGCTTTCGGGCGGACTCTCCGCGGAGGAGATCGAAACACGGTATAACATGACCCGCCGGATCGAAGTGGAAGAATCAATCCTCAATTATGCGGATATGGTCATAACCAGCACGCGGGATGAAAAAGAGAAGCAGTTCAACGGTTATCAGAATAAACATCTTCCGAAATATGAAGTGATACCCCCCGGTATTGAGCTGGAGCGGTTTTATCCGTACACCGAGCAGCGGGTGGTGAGCGAGCAAATGCACAATGTGCGGACCGCCATCCGGGAAGAATTATGGCGCTTCTTTTCCGACATGAATCGTCCTCTTATTCTCACCATTTGCCGTCCCGACGCCCGGAAAAATCTTGCCGGTCTGATTACGGCATACGGGGAGGATAAAGAACTGCGCAATATGGCCAACCTTGCCATTTTTGCCGGCATTCGAAAAGATATTCAGACCATGCCGGATAATGAACGGGACATTTTAACCGAAATGCTCCTGCTGCTGGATAAATATGATCTGTACGGAAAAATGGCGATTCCGAAACGCCACGATGTGGAGTTCGAAATTCCGGAACTGTACCGGATTACTGCGGAAACACACGGTGTGTTTGTCAATCCGGCCTTCACGGAAAATTTCGGCATCACACTTCTGGAAGCGGCCGCGTCCGGTCTTCCGATTGTTGCCACCGATCACGGCGGACCGCGGGACATCATCACGAATTTGGAGTGCGGCGAACTGGTGAAGATTGCGGAGCCGTCGGTACTTTCCGACGCACTGAAGAGAGTGATCTACGATCAAAAAAAATGGAAACAATATTCAGAAAACGGCACGAACCGTATTAAGAAGTTTTATTCATGGTCGGCGCATGCCGGTCATTATTTGTCTTCCATCGCACCGTTCATCGCCGCCGGCAAGAAAGACGACAAGACATTCAAGCATGTCGGTAAAAAGTTCATCCGGGCGAAAAAACTTCTGGTGACGGACATCGACAACACGCTGCTCGGTGATCCGTCATCGCTGCAGGAATTCATTCGGTTTATCGGACAGCATCGGGATGAAATCGGTTTCGGCATTGCAACGGGACGAACAATCGATTCCGCCCTCTCGGTGCTGAAGGAGAACGGATGTCCGATGCCCGATTTTTTCATCACCTCGGTGGGTGCGGAGGTGTACTACGTCACCGGAGCGGATATGGTGCCGTCCACCGGCTGGTCATCGCACATCGACTACCGGTGGAACAGGGAGCAGATCATCGACACGCTGAGTAATTTTTCCAACCTCACACTTCAGGAAAAAGAAACCCAGCGCCCCTTTAAAGTCAGTTACTACGGAACATGCTCACCGGATCAGATCAACGAGATTCGGAACGCATTGACAAACAATAAAGTCCGCTGCAATCTCATCTACAGTCATGACGAATTCCTCGATCTCCTTCCGCTGCGTGCGTCAAAAGGGCAAGCGGTGCGCTATCTGGCCTATCGGTGGAATATTCCGCAGAGTCATGTTGTCGTCGCCGGCGATTCCGGCAACGATGAAGATATGCTGTCGGGAGAAGCATTGGGAATCGTGGTCGGCAATCACACGCCCGAACTGGAAAAACTGAGAGGGAAACGGAGAGTATATTTTGCCGAACAGGGGTTTGCCGGAGGCATCCTTGAAGGAGTGAAAAAATACGGATTTGTAGGAGACACAGAAGAAGAGGAGAAGAGACCATGAAAAAATTTATAAAATTTAGCGAAATATATAAAACCGGATTTTTCCGATACCTCAACGCCGTAATGCAGAGCGGAAAAGTATTTCTAGTGCGGGGCGAATTGCTGGAAATATTCCATACGATCAAGGATTCGCTGCAGGATGATGCGCAGAAAGAATACGAAAAGATGATCGGGGAAATTCAGGAGGCGATTATCGGCAAGCAGACCATCATGCTTGAAGTGAGGGAGCGAATCGCCCAGTCGGAATATTACCGGTGCAATCTGGACGAAATTACCTGCGAACGAATTACGGTTGCCGAATATCTCACGGCGGCGGAACATGGCGCACTGCCGGGATTAAAACAGGACATTCTCACGATCAATTTCAAACCGTTCTATGAACGATTTCCCAGCGTCCGTGATCCCAAAAGCATCGGTTCCGGCATGGAATACCTCAACCGGTATCTCTCCAGCGAGATGTTTACAAGTTCGGAACGATGGCATACACTGCTGCTGAATTTTCTAACGCTGCATCAGTACAACGGCGAACAGCTGCTGATGAACGACAGAATCGGCGATCTGGACAAGTTGTTCGACAGCATCGATAAAGGTATTGCGCTCCTCTCCGCGCTTCCCGACGATGAACCGTTTGCTTCATTTAAACATGATCTGCAGAACATCGGGTTTGAGAAAGGATTGGGATCGACGGCGGAACGAGTCATTGATACGCTCCGTCTGCTCAGGTCGTTGATGGAGTCGCCTGACCATGAAGCATTAAAAGCATTCATTTCCAGGGTTCCGATGATCTTCAACATTGCCGTGGTGACGCCGCACGGTTATTTTGCGCAGGAAGGTGTGCTCGGCATGCCGGATACGGGCGGTCAGGTGGTGTACATTCTGGATCAGGTGCGTGCGCTGGAAAAGGCGATGATACAGTCAGCCGCCGATGCCGGACTGGAAGTTGAGCCGAAGATTATCATTCTCACGCGATTGATTCAGGAAGCAGGCAATACCACCTGCAATGAGCGTTTGGAGAAAGTACACGAAACGAAAAATGTCTGGATTCTGCGCGTTCCGTTCAGAGCGCATAATCAGGAGATCACCCGACGGTGGATATCGCGCTTCGAGATCTATCCGTACCTTCAGGAGTTTGCGGAAGATGCGTCGGTGGAATTGCTTGCGGAGTTCGGACGACGACCCGATCTTGTCATAGGAAATTATACGGACGGCAATCTTGTCGCCACCATTCTGACACGCATGTTCGGTGTAACGCAATGCACCATTGCACACGCGCTGGAAAAAAGCAAATATCTTTACTCCAATCTATACTGGAAATCGCTCGACGAACAGTATCACTTTTCGCTGCAGTTCACGGCAGATCTGATTGCGATGAATGCTTCGGACTTTATCATTACCTCGTCATATCAGGAAATCACCGGAACGCAGACCTCCATCGGGCAATATGAATCCTACAAGGCATTTACAATGCCGGAACTTTACAGAGTGGAAAACGGGATTAATCTCTTTCATCCCAAATTCAATGTGGTCTCTCCCGGAGTGAATGAGAAAATGTTCTTCCCGTACTCGCAGTCGGATCAGCGCTTTCCCGAATTGACGCAAAAAGTGGAAGAATTATTATACGGTCCTGCGGGAGATCCGGACATCAGAGGCGTGCTCGCCGATCCGGACAAAACGCCGATCTTCACGATGGCGCGTCTCGACAAGATCAAGAATCTCACGTCGCTGGTCCGATGGTTCGGAGAATCGAAAGAACTGCGTGAACGGGCCAATTTAATCGTTGTTGCGGGAAAGATTAATCCGGAGCATACTGCCGATCATGAAGAGCGGGAAGAGATTCATCACATGCACCGGTTGATGGAAGAATTTCAACTGGACGGACAGGTTCGGTGGATCGGCAAATTATTCCGGAAAGCGGAATCGGGGGAAGTGTACCGCATTATTGCCGACAGAAAAGGGATTTTTGTGCAGCCCGGTTTGTTTGAGGGATTCGGATTAACCGTCCTTGAGGCGATGATCTCCGGTCTTCCGGTTTTTGCAACACAGTACGGCGGTCCGCTTGAAATCATCGAAAACGGAAAATCGGGCTTCCACATCGATCCGGTGAACGGCAAGGAATCGGCCGAAAAAATTCTGAAGTTCATTACCGATGCGGGGAATGATCCGAAAGTCTGGGATAAGATATCAAAAGGAGCGATCGCCCGGGTCAACGCGAAGTATAACTGGAAGATGTATTCCGAACGTCTGCTCTCGCTGGCGAAAGTGTACGGATTCTGGAAGTTTTCCGCCAACCTCCGCACATCGGAGCTGTACACCTATCTCGATTCGCTTTTCCATCTGCTCTACAAACCGATGGCGCAGAAACTGATGGACAAGCACGGCGTCTGATCAGTCTGCTTTTTGCATGAAGATGGTTCTTGTCGGATATGCAAATTCGATTTTCCGCTTTGCAAACTCTTCGTAGATTTTCAGATTGATCTTTTGCTGAATGTCCATATAGGTAACGAAATCGGGACCGAGAACGTAATAAACGACTTCGAAGTTCAAACTGAAATCACCGTATCCTTTAAAATGCGAGCGGTCGAAGGTAACATTCGACTGTTCCTCAACGATCGACCGGAGCAGCTGCGGTATTTCCTTCACCTGATCCAATGTCGTCTGATATGTTACACCGATACCGAACAACACTCTCCGTCGTTCCATTCTTTTGAAATTATGAATGCGCGAATCAGTAAGATTTTTGTTTGAAATAATCAGCACTTCGCCGCTCAGGCTTCGGATCCGCGTCGATTTAATGCCGATATACTCGACATTTCCCACCTTGTCATCCACGTTGATGAAATCTCCGACCTGAAACGGCTTGTCGAAGAAGATGACAAAATAACTGAAGAGATCCGCAAGAATTGTTTGAGCGGCAAGAGCCACGGCGATACCGCCGATGCCGAGACCGGTAACGATTGTGGAAATTTTGAAGCCGAAATTATCAAGGAGAAAGACAATGCTCAATGCCCAGACGAGAAAGGAGATGAAGCCTGAGATGCCTTTGATCGTCGTTTCTCCGTTTTGATCTTCTTCTTTGCCCCAATAACTGCGGATCAGATACATCAGCAATGCGATGATGAACCGCGCAGCCACAAACGTGATCAGAATGGAGAGTCCCCATTGCATCATAAGGGCGACGATATCGGAAAGCACCAGATACTGCATGGAAAGAAAGAACGCGCCTCCGTACAATGCCGGTCTGCCGATACGGCCGATCTGCTTCACAAAGAAATCATCGAGTGTGGTTGATGTTTTCTCGCTCAATCGTTTCAGGCGGTGAATGATGACTCCGGTGAAAATCTTGATGAAAAAGAATGATGCGACGGTGATTCCCAGCGTAATCAGATAATCGCGTATGGTGTTGTCATATATGACGGTTTCAAGCCAGTTATTCATAATATCCATTCCTTCATTAACCCCGATTCTTTCTCTTTATTTCATATGATACAAATGTGTGTTATTGATTAAAGATAACAAAATGCCGATAGAATAAAAAACCACGGCAACGAGCCGTGGTTTTTCCGTGCGCATTCATCGGATGTACTTATTTGAATGTATCCTTCGAATCAACAATCGTTACGCTTTTAACGTTTAAAGGATAAACGGTGACGATGTCATCCTCGTCAAGCACGGCTTTCGGAAGTCCCGCTTTGACGACATTGGAGTAACTCATCGGCGAAGATTTGTTTTCTTTCAGACTGGCGGCCAGCACTTCCGCTTCGCTGTTGTCCGTCACAATGGTGACGAACATATTGTCCGTTCGCCAATATTTTTTTATTGCCTTGTTGACGTCGTTCAGCGTCAGTGTTGCGAGCATCCGGTCGAGTTCTTTAATGTAATCGTTCCGACCGTAAAATTTCGAATCCATCAGATAGCCGAGCTGCTCCTCCGGTGTGGCAACATAGAGTTTGATATAGCTGCGGAGAAACGTGCGCGTGACTTCAAAATCTTCCTGAGTCAATCCTTTGGCAATCAGCATATCCATTTCTCTCACCGCCATGCGGAGCGCGAAATGAGCATGTCCGACGTTGATGCCGGCAAGTTCTTCGTACTGCTGACGGAGCTGTTTTGCAATTTGCACCGGCCGAATCCAGAGCGATGTGTAGTTCGACCGCCGCGGTACGCCGGACGGAGGAAGCTGATAGCGTCCGCCGTTGTCGTACCACTCGATGTACGAATAATTGCCGTAATTCATGGAACGTGTTTCGCGGATTTTTTGATAGAGCTGTCCGTACGATTTCCTGTGCTCGCCGAGGTAAGAATTCGCCACCATCAATGCGGCAAAATCCCCGCTTGATCTGTTGATGGAGAGAGGAGTGCCGGTAAAGATTGCCGATCCGAATGCACCATCCTTGGCAATGATCTCGACAACGACTCCTTTCGGCATGCGGGCGTCGCCGGCTGTTGGCATTTTAAAAGTAATATCGGGAAGCGTTGCGATATCCTTTTTCAGCTTGGCCAAAAATTCATCAGAATATTTTCCGGCAATGCCGATCGTGCAGTTATTCCGTGTGAACATCGTTGCGTACTGTTTCTTAATGTCATCTAGGGAAATATTTTTGACGCTTTCGGATTTTCCCTGAACCATATGCTGGTAATTTGTTCCCCGGAAGAGGAGATCTTCGAGAGCTTTTTTGCTGTACTCCTCATCCGATGAAGCGCGGATCACCTGATCGACGTAATTCTGCTGATTTTTCATCACCCGAAGGAAATCATTTTCCGAGAAGGCGGGGGAGAGCATCAGCTCTTTCATTATCGGGTAGAATTGATCAAGGAAATCGACATGAACGGCAAAAGTGAAGATCGTCACTTCTTTATCCACCTTTGATGAATATTCCGCTGCCCAGGGATAAATCTTTTCCTGAATGGCGCTGTACGTCATCTCTTTCGTTCCGCCCTGCGTGAGAAGATTTGCCGTCGCATAGGTCAGTCCTTCTTTTCCTTTCGGATCGGCAATCGATCCGTTTCTGAACATCAGTTTGATGACCACTTTATTTGATTTCGGCTGCCGTAATTCAACGACGTTTTGTGCAAACATCGATGCTGCGAAAATGATTGTTAGGAATAATGCTTTCATTATTTCACACCTCCTTCTGCGTCTGCCGAAATTGTCGCCACGGTCAATCCGCTCGGAACAAAATATTTTGACGCAACCTTTTTCAAATCCTCAACCGTAACCTTGTCATACAGCGCGTACAGTCGGTTTAATGATTCTGGATCGCCGGTAAGCGTAATGTACCAGCAAAGCGAATTGGCAATGGTGGAAGGATTGTCAATGCTCATGGCGTATTGGTATTTTATCCTCGATTTTGTTTTTTCAAGAAGTTCTTGGTTCGTTCCGTTCTTTTTAAAGTCTTCCACCGCCTGAATGATTTCATCCTTCACGTACTGAAGGTCCGCTTTGTTCACAAGCGAAGCATCAACACTGATCAGATACGGATCGCGTGTGTCCAGACTTCCGCCGCTCAACTGACGCACTTTTTGTTCCTTGATCACCAGTTTTTTGTACAATTCCGACGTCGGGGAAAAAAGAATGGTCGTCATAACGTCCAGTGCCGGTAATTCGACGTTGGAGTCGCTGAATGCCGGTCCTTTGTAATTCAGACTGAGCGCCGGTGGGATGCTGCCGTTTTGGAGATGCGTATATCGGGTTGACGTCTGCGGCGGTTCCTGTGGAACAACGGAAACATACGAACCGCGCTTCCACATTCCGAAATATTTTTCGGCAAGCGTATTTACCTGTTCGGGAGTGACATCACCCACGACGACGATCGTGGAGTACTCCGGCCGGTAATACCGGTTAAAAAATTCGAGGGAGTATGCATACTGATTCGGCATGTCGACAATATCCGCAAGGAATCCCATCGTCGTATGCTTGTAGGTATGGAGGTCAAACGCCGTATTCACCATATTCTCATAGGATTGTTGGTACGGACTGGCAAAGTTTTTTGTGTACTCGCCTTTCACGGCACCTGCTTCCGTTTTAAACCCATGCTCCGAATAATTCAGATTCATGAATCTGTCCGCTTCAATCTCGAACATGGTTTCAAGCTTTGTCGCATCGCCGGTCATGTGATAAATGGTTCTATCGAGCCATGTATTGGCATTGGCGCCCGCTCCGACCGATTTCAGCACTTCATTATATTTCTCGCGCGGAAATTTATCCGTTCCCCGGAACATCATATGTTCGAAAAAATGAGCAAAACCGGTGACCCCTTTTTCTACCTCGTTTCTCGAACCGACGCGGACAACAATGTAGAATGCGGCTAATCCGGGGCTGTCAAACGATACGGTCACGACATTCAGACCATTCGGCAGCATTTTTTGTTGAATCGGATACGGAAGTATTTTTTCGGCTGCAGGAAGAGCCGCAGAGCCCGCCGTTAATCCGACGATGATCAACAGAATGAGATGTTTCATCGTTGTTCTCCTAGGGAGTGATTGATAATTGTAAAAGAAAAAATCATTGATATTTAAGTTTACCGAATTTTGCCGGATATGCAAGAAAAAAATCGGATGATTATTTTCCTTTTAGGATGAAAAGGACCGTGCCCGCAGCGCCGAATGCAAAAGCGGCGTAAAGGTTTGTTTCCGGCGAGATTAGCCAAAGCCATGCTCCGATCAGCGCCGCCACCGATACAACACTATCGCGCAACAAATAATAGAATCCGAACATTCCCGCTTTCTGTCCCTCTGGAGAAAGATCGAGGATCATCGCCTTTCGTGTTGGCTCGCCGAACTCCTTCAGTCCCCGCAGAACAAACGCAGCGGTCAGAAGCCAAAACGAATCCGCATGCAGCAAGGCGGGAGGGAAGAGTGTAAAAAAAACAAACGTTGCTGCGACAAACGGCTTCTTTATCATGGCATCCGAAAAATAGGCAACCGGAATATAGATCAACAGCGCCGTTGCCATTTCGACGGTGGTGAGAATTCCGAATTCAACCGTTGAAATACCGACAATGTTCACGCACCAGATGACGACGAATGCATACGGTATCTGTTCGCAGAACCGGATGAGAATGTCGGAGAAGAGCAGATTTTTCAGCGGCGGCGGCATTGTTCTCCAGAGAGTGCGCGGATGCATTTCGGCCGGTCCGCTCCGGCGTTCACCCGGAGAAATCATCTGCTGTTGAACGATCAGCGAGACAACGGCCAGCACGATCGCAACGGCAAATGCGTACGTGATTCCCCGTTCTTCGCCGTACTTCCCGACAAGAATTCCTCCGATCAACGGTCCGACCATCATCGGCACGCGGCGGGTAAGGGAGTTGATCGAAACTCCCATTGTTCGCTTGTTGGACGGGACGCTTTTTGCAACCAGATCGAGTGTCGCAGGCATGGAAACGGCGGACCAGGAAAGAAAGAAGAACGATCCGATGATGACCGCCTGCCAGTACGGAAAGAGGATCACGATGATGTAACCGACAATCGTCATGGCGTTAAACAGCAGCAGCGCCTGTTTGTGTCCGATCCGGTCGCTGATGATGCCGCCGAAGAATGAATAAATCGCATTGATGAGATTGCCGGCGCCGGAGAAAATACCGATGGAAATCATTCCTCCGCCGAGGGCGACAAGATAGAGCGGAAGATACCGCTCGGCGATCCGTTCACCCGTTCCGACAAGAATCACCATCAGAATAAGCGCTACCGTGTGCTTCTGCAATGCGAGAAAGTCGGAGAATCTCTTTTTGTTCATGCAACGAAACCGGTTACGAGTCGGATACCGACGTATGGAGTAAGTTCAATCGAACGGATTAAAAGATAATGCGCTGATTGGGCGGAAGGATCTGCGCATAGATGGCGAACGAATGGCCATCCACAATCTTTGTCTTCACGGCGTGGCCCTGTACTTTATTATAAATAAAAATCTGATCAAGAAGGCGCTCTTTAAAAAAAGGGGTGCGCTCGTTCCAGAGCATTCCGGATACGGAAATGATTGTCTCCATGTCGTTCCGTGCATATCCCGTAATCAGACCAAGCCGCTGCAGTCCCGGCAATGTGGAATCAGAAAACCGTCGGGCGATCTCTGTTTCCTGTTCCGTTGGTGCAAACCGCGCAGTATCATCCAGTGCTCCCCACCGATACGATCTGCTTGTAATTTTCTCGTCGCGCTGAAGAATCAGGAGGAGTGTAATGATCACGGCAGCGACAGCGGCGAGAACGATTGCGGTTGTCAGGATCCTTCGTTTCATACTATACTGCCTGTGCCGGTGTGCTACAGTGTTTCGGAAACTTCTTCGAATGTGATTCCTTCAGCCTGGATCGCCTGAAGCACCGGTTCATAGATCGACGAATGAATGGGAATATGGCAGCCGGTAATCTGAATTTTACCGTCCAGAATCAGTTCTGTTCCGACGGCAACGGGAAGTCCCACGGTTTTTGCGATCGCTGTATGCTGTTCCGTGCCGATCTCAATCATTGTCCGTTGAATTTTTTCTTTCCGATCTCCGTCGTCGGCATATTTTGCCTCAATGTCGAGCATCAGCACAACCATGTCCCGCATTCCGTCAGGCAGCTTAAATTTCTTTTTCATAATGTCGATCATCACGTCGGCTGCCGTGGAAACATTCCCGCCGATTTTTTCTTTCGAAAACAGACCGAGCCATTTCAATTTCTGCATGATGCCGCCGGTAGGACTGATGTACAGATATCCCGCCAGGTCATGTTCCAGTTTTTTCACTTCATGTACTTCGGGAAGAAACATTTCCGTGAATTCCCGGTACGATTTTTCGGCCAGATCGGGAATTTTGATGGTTTCATTCGTCATGCCGAGATTGATGATCTGCTGCCATGCTTCTCCCCAGCCGGGATACCGCAATGTTCCGCGGACGATTGTATGGGCGTACTGTAATCCGAGAATTTTTCCGTAGGCGAGCGAATCGCGGTTCGGATACGCCTCCATGGAACCGAGACCGTTCACTTCCACAGGCCAGGTCTGTTCGAAAATTTTATGGAACGGAAGCACTTTAATCCGTTTGTTTTCCTTGAAAATAGCGCCGTCTTCCCCCGCCAGGAGAACATTGCGGGGATTCCAGGTCAATGCGTAGTGAAACGGATTCTGTGTATCTTTCGATGCCGGAAGTCCGCTGCCGTACGAACGGAAACTCTCGATAATCCCGCCGTTATTGCGGATTGCGGAGATTGTCTGCATGGCTATCATATGATCGATACCCGGATCGAGTCCCATTTCATTAAGGATAACAATTCCTTTTTTTGCGACATCGTTGTGCAGCGAGAGAACTTTCGGATCTTCGTACGACGCCGTGATCATGGAAACGCCGGCGTTCAGGCAGTCAATAGCAACCGGATACTGGAAGGGACGGGTGAGCATGTTCACGACGATATTCGACTGCTGAATTAAACTTACACGGGCGGAGGCTTCATTGGCATCCAATGCGAGCGCCTGCGCGCTGGGATGATCGTGAATGAGCGCCTGTGCATTTTCAAGATGGCGGTCGCAGATGGTGATAAAATATTCTTTTTCCTGAGCCCGTTGCAGTAAATAGTCAACAAGATATCCGGTGCTTTGCCCAGCGCCGAGAATTAATATTCGTTTCATAATGGTGTGCCTGCGTTATTCGATTCCCGTTACAAAAACTTTTTTAAATATTTAAACTTCGGCGTTAATGCACCCCGATGTGCGATGAGCGCATCCCGAAACTCGCGCGGTACGCCGAGATCCCGCAGCGGCCTGGAATAATCCGCCTGCGCAAGCGCAGGGACAAACGGCATAAGGGCATTGCCGAAGGTCAGCGATGCTTCGTAGGGCAGTTCAGTCGGCAGCTTGTCGACGGAAAGGATGACCGGACCTTTTCCCCGGACACCGTCGCGAATGCGGCCGGTGGAGGCTTCATAGACATAGACAGGATTTTCCTGATTTGTTTCCTTCACCGTCATCTGAATGGAACCGTCGATGTCGCACGTGATATCGCCGATGACCCTGAGCCGAGGCTGACGCTCTTTGGAAAAAAGATTTTTTATTCCCCTTTTTGTCACGATGCGCGGAAATCTCGGTTCCCAATAAATGCCGTTGACAAGCATTGTCAGCATCGGCAGATGATCTTCCAGTCCGCTGGTAAAATTTTCAGGATTGCTGTTGAACTCGTCAAGATCGAACGGAATATTTTTTTTATGCCGGTAGAGATCCTGTTTTTTATATTTCACTTTATACACAACATTGCGGGAAAACCATCCCCGCCGGTACCATTGTTTGAGATCTTCCGGTTGGATTTCCTGCACGGGAAGAAGATCGAACAGCTCAAGCGCCCCGTTCGTGACATGACCGTATCCCGTAAAACCGACGATCAGCGGAACGAGTGATTCATGCAGTCCTTTTGTCGCAATCCGCTCACCCAATTCAAGGAAGGCATCGCGCGCATGCTGCAATCGTCCGTACTCCGAAGCGTAGGCAATCGCGCCAAACGGCGATCGAATGTTTTCAGCCGAGAGTCGCCGTCCGAGCGCCCACATGGAATCGATCATTCCCGCGCGTCCGGCATACTCGCCGAAAAATATCAGCCGCTTCCCGGCTTCATTTTTCACGAGTTCATAATCGAAAAGTGTATTCTTGTTATCCAGCAGGGATTGGAGCATGTCCATATTATAGGACTGTCCTTTGATCGTATGCGAAAAGAAGGTGTATGCCTGACCGGGATGGAACAATTCAGGAGGAATTTCTTTGACGCCGAACACGATGGAGCAGGGAGTGAGATCTTCTGAAATTTCCGCGCCGGCCCGTTGATAATCGTGTTCGGGAAAAATCCGGTTCTCCCACGGCTGAACGATCACGCGCAGGTGATGGTCGCGCACGAGTGTGCGGACATGTTCGGGGGCGAGCGGTGCGCGTCGTTGTGTTTTATCCTTTGTTTCGCGGCGGATGCCGATACAAGCTTTAGTCATAGTGCGGCCGGGTATTGAGTCTTCTATAGTATAAAAAGATATTGCTTTAAATGGCGGGAAAAATGACGAATTGAGAGAAAAAAAACCATCATTAAGAAAACATTTCGGTGCAGTGGAATCAGAAAAGGAAAAATTCGACACGAAAATCAGTAACTGAAGAGCCGGTTCCCCGTCAGTCGGGATTAGATGCCTCTCCGGGAGGCAAGTGATCCGGTCGGTAAAGGTGAGGAATGACTACAATCTCGGCGCGATCTCCGCCATCGCTTCTGCAGAGGTGCGGACAGGGATGATCCGGAAATCGACGAGATCGTTCCAGCGGTCTGTCCACTGAGTGAAAAGCAATTCGTCCTCGGTCTCCATCAACTGGTAACATTGCGTGAAGTCGAGGTCCACCCAACTGGAGCAATAGGTCAATCCTTCGGGGAGCATGCGTCCTTCCGCTTTCGAGCGGCGGTACACTTCCACTGCGCCGGGAGTTTTAAAATGTTCGACTACCATATACAGCATGCTGAGTCCTCGATGATTGAATAAAAGTGAAATACTAGATTGTTACGACTGAATAATTTTTCTGTCCGAACGAAGGTTACACCGGAAGGAGCAGCGGAATTCCTCTATTCGAGTTGATAAATAACTTTCACCTGTTTGCTGATCGTAATGGTTTGAGGAATGCTGGACAAACCGCCGACTTGCTGATCGCCTCCGATATACTTTCCGACGCCGAAGTTTTCGCTGAAGCGCGCGATCAGCGGTTCCGTCTCTTCGGTATCCATGATCTTCACCGCTTTTGTGATCTTTCGGCGTTCAGCGGCAGCCATCAGTTCAGCTTTGGCGCGGGCGTTCTGCACCGCTTGTCTGAGCGCCTCGCGTTCGCCGGCGGCAGTGCCGCTCGATTCAAAATGTTCAGAGAATCGGACAAAGCCGAGCGATACCAGCGAGAGTTCGAATTGTGAGTAGCGCGTCACATCGGTCAGGACGACCTTCACCGATTGATGTGTCACGTACCGGTATTCCGGCGGCTGGCGGGAATAATCGATTTCCTGATTGATGCTGAGAAGGGAATAGCTGATCAGGGAATCGGGGACTTTTGCTTTTCGCAGAAATTGCGCCAGCTGCGCTTCGGCGTTTTTATGTTTTTCAAACGCACCCTTCGCATCGTTCACATCGGCGAAAGAGAGAAGGATGGAGATCACCACCCTGTCCGCCGGAACTTCGACTGATGCGCTGCCGATGACGACCACATTGTCAAATGCGGCGGAGGTTTGCGCATACGACATCAATGAACAAAGCTGAAAAAAAAGTATGCATAGAGAAATTAAGTATTTCATATAAGTTATGTTGATGCGGTAAACGGAATTGTTGAAATTGAGTTGAAAGAATTGATGTAGAAATATACTAATCGGTATTGACCATATTCGTCCGATTTATCAGCTGTATTGCAAATATAATAATTTTATTGTTACGACTGAAACCGGAAAAAGTGAAGTGGAAAAATGCATCAGCATCAAAGTTATGTCAGTCCGTACAACCACACTGATTGTTTCTCTGACGTGTATGCAAAAAAGAAGTAATGTTGGCAACGAAAAATCTAGTTTCCCGAATAGTTGCCAGAATTTCTTCGATGTGGAGGATGAAGAAGCATTCACAGACCCGCTGCAGCCGGATGACAGTGGAACGACATAAAATAAGATTGAACGCCGTCTTCGAGGGATGTATGCTTCGCATTCAGTTATGCACGATGCAGCATAACCTCTGAATATGTGTCGAGAAATTTTTTATGAAGGTGATGAAATTGATATAAAAACAAACCGACACGCAACGCATGAAGAATGTTTTTCCGGCGGTGGAAAAATGTTCGGAGCATGATCTTCCAATAGTATTTCCCAATCCTGTGATGCAGCCCGATGAAAATATTGATTTTTAAAAATATCATTACGTCGACGAATGAAAATTTTCTGCGGATTGGGTTCTCGGACGTGTGGTTGCCGTACTCGGATAAAAAAACGAGCGAACGTTCGAAAATATATTTAGGATGGTATACGGCGTCCAATATTTTTTTATATCCGGTGTACAGTGTCTGAAAATCCATTGTGGTTTTAATGTTGGTTCTGTTTTCATCAAAATCAAACGGCTCGATAAGACGGTGTTCCCTTTTTAAACGGTCGTGGAGTTCCGTTCCCGGAGGCGCCTTTAATATATTGACGGTTGACAGCACAATTCCGCTTTGCTGAATAAAGTCGATTTGCGAATCAAAAATGGTCTCATCGTCTGTATCAAAACCAACGATAAATCCACCGGTGACGATAAATCCCGCAGCATGTAATTTTTTAATGTTATCAAACATGCTTCTTCGGAGGTTTTGAGTCTTTTTGCATGATTTAAGACTGTCCGCGCTGGTTGATTCGATTCCGATAAAAATATCCCTGAAGCCGGCCTCGATCATCAGCCGCATCAATTCATCATCATCGGCGAGATTGATAGTCACCTGCGTGACAAATCCTGGTGCATCGCGATGGCTTCGCCTCCAATTAATTAATGCAGGCAGCAGATTGTTTTTTAAATCCTTTTTATTTCCGATTAAATTGTCGTCGGCAAACAGAATCACATGCGGAGATCCGGTTTCCAAAATCTGATTCAACTCCCCAATAATCTGATCCGAACTTTTGATGCGCGGATTTCTTCCGAAGAGCGCCGTGACATCACAGAAGTCGCACAGATAGGGGCACCCACGCGAATATTGAACGATTGCGTAGGCATAGTGATTTGGATTGATCAAGGACCAGTCCGGAAGCGGCGAATGTTTAACATCCGCGAAGTTGGCTGAAGTATAAACCTTTTTGGGTGTGCCGTTGTGCAGGTCGGCAATAAATTCCGGAAGAGTGATTTCCGCTTCATTGAGGATGCAATGGTCCACCTCCGGAAACTTTTCATATTCATGCGTAAACAGAGGTCCGCCGGCCACAATGGTTGCACCATGCTTTTTACATAACGCAATCACCTCTTTCACTGATTGAATCTGAACATTCATTGCTGATATGAAAACATAATCAGCCCAGAGAATATCTTTTTTTGAAAGTGAGGATACATTAAGATCGACAAGCTTCTTTTCCCACATTGACGGAAGCAGTCGGGAGACGGTCATCAGTCCAAGCGGAGGATAACTTGACTTTTTGCCGATAATGCGGACAAAATGCTTCATCGACCAGAAGGTATCCGGCATTTCAGGATAGACAAGGAGAGCTTTCACACTCTGAGATGATATCATAAAATCTGCCCCGGCACATGAGAGTTATTTGGTAATCTTCATCCGGACATTCGCGGGAGCGCATACTCACCGGAAGTCTGATCATCCAGCGGAATTCTATCTTCCGTTCAGTTAATCCCAATAGCTGCTCCGATCTTACCCGGGGTAAAAATTCTTAGGCTTGTTGGGCTGTGGACGGAATTGCCAAAAGCGTTTATCCGTAGTGATCATTTATCCGCAGGATATTCCGAAACCGATCGGCGTTCCGGAATACCCTACAATAATTCTTTACCGTTTAAAAGTCAATTCAAAGAGGTCACGGATAAACTGCAGTATATAAATCCTATTGATGGGTCTTCCCGACCGGATCCCACCGCGATATCGTTGATCGGAGTGCTTGCGCCGGTCATTTGCTGCAATGTTTTTCTCCACGAACCGAGCGCATAGTGAAGACCATAAACTTCGCCACCATGATAACTTGTCGTTGCGATTACCAGCAGCTTGTCTGCGGCAAAGAAGAGATGACAACGCTTGAATTGATCGTTTTGCAATACTTGTTTCTTTGGTACTTACTACCTACGGCTCTTATTTATTGCATAGATCAATACTGAAGAAAGAATAGACATGAACAAACCGGAAATAATCATAGAAGTTTCTTTTTGAACAATTCCTATAGCGACGTCTCCAATAAATATTGCCACAAGAAAAATATATGCAATGGTAAGCATCGGGGCTGATTTTTTATAGACCGCAAATGCTAAAATAACTCCAAGTGCAAATTGCCGCGAAGCCCACATATACAGGAGGTAGTCAACCCCTTTTGCCGTAAGGTCTATTTTATCTGCTACCGACTCGGGTGAGATGATTAATGATACGCTCACTGTCAGTTCGAGAAGTGCCAACAGACCTGAGACGATGAGTAACCACTTTGGGAATGATACTTCCGGATCAGTCATAAAAATTCTCCATTGGTCAAAAACGATTCGGATGTTATTATTCCGAAGAGATCGCACAAAGAGTGCTTGTCATGTCTGACGTTCTCCAACCAGTACATTTTTTTACACCGGCCAGAGCCAGCCGAATGTTCCGGCGGTGAGCAAAGCGTAGATAAATCCATCCAGAATATTGACCAGTGTCGGCCGCCATGGTTTTCTGTACCAGATGCTGTTCTGCAAAAGCGCCGCAGCGTATCCAAGAAATGCCGTCACTCCGGCAAATCGAAAGACTTCCAGATAATGAGATCCCGCAGGAAGTGCCCGTCCCGCTACATAAGCCGCAAAGATTCCGATGAGGGCAGTATAGAGAAACCAATAGAAGAGCGTGACACCCATCGACGGTTCGCCGTACTTCCATGCGGTAAGTATCATCACCGGACCTTTCTTCGCCTTCTCGATGAATTCGGGCGAGTTCATCTCTTTGTTCGAATCCGCACGCGGAATCATATACTCGCCGGGTGGAATGTTCAGCGGACGGAGTGCATCCATCACTTCATCCTGTTTTTCAAACTTCGGATAATCGTTTTTGTGCCAGAGCGGCGCCATGTGAATGATCGAGCTGGCAATGAAGACGATCACGGAAGAAACAATAATCGGAAGCCACAGCATGTCGAGTGTTACCATGAAGATACTCCTTTCGATTTGTGATTAGATTGCTTTCACTAGATGATGTCTGATATCGCTATCAAGGCGTCTGAAATCTTTGTGATGCGCATTTCAGCCCCCGCAAAACGTCAGACATTGGAGAGCAATGTCTGACGTTGTCCTGAATTTACTGCTTCAACGTCACAGGAATGGAGATCGAAGGATGCGTTCCCGGCGCTGTGACTGCGCTCATCACCGTAAACTTCAGATCGACGGATGGAAGATTTTTCATCACCTTGACTTCGATCTTTGTGGTGCGGTTCGCTTTCAGAGTGATAATATCTGCATTATCATGAAAGAAATATCCGCTTGTATTAAGAAGAATGAAGTCGGTGCTGCTCGAATTTGCGATTTCGATGTTCATCACCGTCGACTTTCCCTGATACGAAGCGTTGACGGCAGTAAGAGATTGCTGAATGAGCGGGACAAGAAATTCCTCCCTGCCGATCAGTGTGTTGTTAAACCAGACGGCGGTGCGGCGGGCAAAAAGTGCCTCCTTCAGACTTGATTCGCTCCGTTCTTTCGCAAATACCAGCGTGATTGGACGATGTCCGCCTTCCGGAACACCGTATTGCCAGTCGATCAGTCCATGTATGTCGGATGTTCCCATGATGGTCAGATTATGCTCGAGCGCGATCTGCAGCGCTTCGTCGGAGTAGGTGACGTCGTTCACTACCTCAATGCCGTCCAGTAACTTTTCCTTCAACAACACTTTGTGCATATCGGTCAGTCGGGCCACGCCATCGTTGACCTGACCGAGCCAGTTCGGATGATTCCAGAAAACGAATGCTCCCTGTCTCTTTGCCTCGCGGAACACCTCGATCGAATCGTTGACAAGCATTGCATTCGCATCCTTTAAAAAAATTGCATTGCTGTGACCGGGAGGCAATCGTCGGGTAATTTCCGAACCGTTGACAATAATGAGGCTGGATTTTTCCGCAGCAGTTCGGGCGAGTTGGAACGCGCGGTTTCGGTCCGGATGGGGGATGTCGCTTTTGTGCGGTTGATATTCGAGATGCTCTGTGAGTGAAATTGCATCAAGTCCGTCCTTTTTCGCCTCTTCCACGCGAATGGTCGGCCAGACATCTCCATCCGAAAAAACAGTGTGCTGGTGAAGATCAGCTTTCAATGTAACATAACCCGGGATGTCCGGGAATGTTATCACCCGGCGGTTCGGATCATGTGCTTGTACGGCGAGTGCAGCGCAGAGAAGAGAAAAAAATAATGAAAAAGTTTTCATGCCAACGTATCTCCGTAATGATCATTCATGAGGTGCCGTAATGTAACAGTAATCCATCAGAGGGTAAAGAGGGACTTTTACCGCACCCTCAGACCAGTAATGGAAAAATAATTAATGAAAGCAAGACAATCGACAGATACATCGGCCAGCGAATAGCATGCAATCGCTGTAATTTTTGTGCAGGCACAAGAGATGCAAGGCTGAAGAGAAACGCCGGGACAATCATCAGATAATTGAGTATACCACCCATGCCGGGATCGTATTGCTGTTTTCGAAGAAAGATTGACGAGGAAGTTCCTTTAAACTGTTCATCGGGCTGAAGAATTCTCGTCTGAAGCTCCCATGAATGCAGCGGCATGTCGTTCAACTGAAACTGTTCGAGCGTCGTCCAGACATGATTGTCTTTTGTTGTATGCGAAAGTGATGGCGATGAAAAGATGCGCCGGAAAAATTCACCGTTGTCCGGATCCAAAATACGCACTTCAAAAGAACCGGAGAATGTTCGTCCCGCATCGCGGCGATGCTGAATCACCGTTGAGAGCGAAAGGGAATATGTTCCTTCACCCCAGACGCGGAAAGATTCGGAGATCCAGCCGGAAGGAACGTGAAGATCGACGGCGATTTCGGGATCGCCGTAGTGAAAATCCCGGATGAGACCGCGAACATAAACGCTGAAACAGAGAAGCCCGGCAAGTGTGAGCAGCGACCAGAGGCTCATCAAAGAGAAGGTTGAGCGAAACATCATACATCCTTTTATCGGATGATGTGAATTATTCCGGATTCATCGCGTCCGGAATGGTCAGACTGTTTCCATGAGAGAATCGGATGCATCTCTGAAATTGATCAGACCGATCATCATTACAACCGAGGATATTAAAATCACCTGCGACAGTAATCCTTCATTGATTTGGACGATCTTTGACGTTGCCGGAATGCTTAAAAAGAGAAGAATGGTGATCAATCCCCGCGGAGCCACAAACAGGATCGGCTCAATGGTAATTTTCGTCGCTTTAAAATAGAGTGCCCGTGTGATCAGAATGAATCCGATAATCCCCAGTGCAAGTGATATGCTGTGAGGATCAAGCATGGAAGCAAGATCCGTATAATAACCGAACATGATGAAGAAGAACGATCGGACGACAAACGTCACTTCGGCCACAAGATGTTTGAATGGTATCAGTTCTTTTGCAATAATTCTGGGATTGATTAATCCGCCAAGGGCGGGAATGCGAAACCGGTGGAGATCGAGCAGACGGATATTATTAAGGAACAAACCGAACGCCATCACCAGCACAAGCGAGGGGAGGTTCACATTCTTTGCAATGGAATAGAGCAGTACTAAAATGACAATGATCGGAATAATCCGAACATTGTGCGTGATCCGCTGCAGCAGCATTCCGAGTCCGAAACTGGCAACGGCGGAGATCACGATGATGAGTCCCACTTCAAGAAAAAATCCGGCGAAAGTGGTAAAACCATACTCGGCATTGAGCACAAAAAAATTGAAGAAAAGAATGCCGATAATATCGGAAAAGGTGCTTTCGTAGACGACAAATTCCCGCTTGTGCGGATCAAGGTTTAACGCGCCGGAAATGGCGATGGCGCTGCTGATAATGCCGAGCGGAATCGCGTTGATCAGAGAAGGGAGAAACGGGACGCCGTACAGATATTTTATTGCAAATGCGAATGAAAAAGAACAGACCAGCAGCAGCACGACGGCGGAGAGGAGTGTCTGCCTGATGAGCGGAATTTTTTCCTGCCGCAATTCAAGATCCAAACTTCCTTCAAGGACGATCAGAATCAATCCGACGGTCCCAAGAATAGGAAGCGCCGGCTGAAGGTTCGGAATATCAAGTGTAAAAAAATCGCTGAGCAGTCTTACCGTTATGCCCAGCGCAAGCAGCAGAATGACGCCGGGTATTTTTGTCTTCTTGCTCGAAATGTCGAACAAGTACGAGAGCAGCGTTAAAATGCACAGCGCAATGATAATGTAAGATGCCATGACACAAAGATAGTAAAAAAAAGAGCGTGAACAATACAGCGCCGCGGCAGAGACTAAAGATTATTACTTTGCCGTTATATATCGAAGAATACGGCGCACCAATGCGTCATCGGCCGTCAAGGTTCCGGATGCCGGCAACCGGGGAATCAATGTCAGCCAATTCCGGTCCTTCATACAGACTTCTTTAAAAATGGGAAGGGATGCTTCGATTTTTCCCGAATTTACGAGGGCAACAGCATGCCAGAATTTCATTTCAAGATTTTCCGGAAACATCGCTTTAGCTGCTGAATATTCGCGCAGTGCACCGTCAATATCCTGGTGTTCCAAAGCGAGATCACCTGCATTCATATGTTCATATGCCCGGTGAACGGATACCAGCCGCCGGAGTTCTTTCAGCGGTTCGGGATGATCTTCTACGCGCAGGTCGATTACTTTGTCCGCCCACGGTCTTCCCGTGGAGGCGGCGTTGACGATAAGAATTGCGGCGGATTGTTTTCCGCGAATATCTCCTCCGGCCGCTTCCGCCGCATCTAGTGCGGCGAGCATCCGTTCCGTTAAGTCTCCGGAAGAAGATTCAAATGCGCGCGCCATGGCAGGCCAGACCGTTTCATTCAGCATAAGATTTGCCTGAACAGAATATTGAGCACCGGTTGCATGTCCGGCCGCAGCAATGCATTTCTTTCCCGTGTGGACTGCGACGTTGCCGCGGATATCCACGAAAGCAACCTGCCGGACATCCCGGTTCGGATCGGAAGCAAGAAGTGCGTCCAACGCCTGCTGAGCCGTTTTCCCCGAACGCATCAGATCAAGACCAAGTTTACCGTATGCGGGATCAACAAAAGATTGTGTGGCGACCGCACCGACGCCGGCTTCCCCCCACGTGACCAAAGAGCCGACCGAAAACCAATGCGACTGCACAGCCACGCCGACTGCTCCGGTGACGCTGTCTCGGGCAACAATGGAATAGGTATGCACCGGACGGACCGAAGAGAGATGCTGTCCCATGAGAGGAAGAAAATTTGCCGCGCAGAGAACGACGATAATAAATTGTTTCATTGGTTTCCTCGCTTGGTAGTTCAACAGCGGCGGTTATATGGACAAAGATTTATTTAACGTAAGAATCAATCACCGTATTGATCGCAGCCGAGCAGACCGGATCGAATCCGACAAGACTGAGCGAAAACATTCTGCAGTCCACCGAAGGCCGATAGATTCCTTTTGAGACATATCCGGCGCCTTCAAATGTGCCGACGCTGTTTTTATATTCTGCACCGGCGATAATGGACTGACTCGCTTTGTACAGCGGTTCGCGTTTTTCATAATAGTCGGCGGCGAGTCTGTCCAGTTTGGACCGCAGCGCTTCGATGGAATCGAACGCGGCTTTGTTCCACGGCGTCGGCACCGGCGTGCCGGCAGCGATCATCGATTTCCATTTGACCTGCTCTCGTGTTGTTGCAGCAGTCAGATTCGGTTCCCACGGTTCAACGCCCGGCTGATAAAAGTCGTTGTATGAAACGGACGACGTATAATATTCATCGCCGAGTCCCGCAAACGAGTGTCCGAGTTCATGAACAAAGACATAATCCATCTGCCATTCCATTCCAGGTTTGTCGGTCTTTGTAAAACAGGTGGTGTACAAATTGTAAATTCCGCCGCCGCCATACCGATCGTCGTTAATAAGAATGGCGATGGCATCGTACGGAACCCCGCCGGCAATATCGCGAAGGATGCGGTTCTCTTCGGTCAGGATATACCTGGCGCTTCCGAAGGTGTCGTACATGGTGCCGAGCGCATTTTCCTTCCACTCGTTTCTGCCCGGCTTATCAATGCCGGTTTCGTTGGAGACGACCTCGATGGTCCAGACGTTAAAATCTTTTCTTCTCTCTTTGAACGGCGACGTGCCCAGCAGGACGTCGGCATAATGTTTTGCGTCGCTGCGGAATTTCTGCATATCCGCTTTGGCATAGCCGTCCCCGAGTATCAGCAGATCCACTTTTTTCTCCGGTGCGCCGTTGTCCACGATCTTTGCCGATGCATAGAGCGGTGTGCGCTGCTGACGGTTGACGACCGAAGGATTGTTCGGATCGATCACCGCAGAAAACAGTTCATGAAAGATCATTTGTTTGTCTCTCCGGGAAATGGTCATCTGAATTTTCTGCTTCGGAAAGGGAATCCGCACGGTTTCATGAAATGTTTTCATGATGCCTGAATGTGATTCGTTCGTGGAGTGCCATTCATTAAAGATGGAGGAAAATCCCCGCGAATAGATGATGACGCCGCTGGCGACGTCATAAATACGGAGCATATATTCTCCGAAATTCAAACGGTCAATCAGCTGCGACTTGCTGCCGGGCCAGATTCCCTCGCTGTAAATCTTGTCGAGAGAAAATATCTCGGTTCCTTTTGTGCCGGTGTGATGGTAATCGATCCTCATTGTTTTGTCGATAAAAAAAGTATCGAACGATTGCGCCGGCAGGAACAGCGGCAGCATGATGCACAGGATGAACAATTTCATATCATCTCCATTGTTGTGATGTCGTTATTGGTTTGTTCTTTTTTCAATAGCGGATATGGCTTTTTGTGCGGTGCCGCTTGCCCAATCGCCGCTCTTTTCGGCGAGCTGCTTCAGAGCGGGAATGTGTGAAACATCTCCGTACTCTCCGAGCAGCGAGGCGGCACGGCTTCTCATCGATGCCGATGCATCATTCAGCAGCGAAACACTGAATGATAACACCTTTTCATTCGCCCCGCCGAATTTTCGCAGTATGCTGAACGCATTGTTTCTTCCCATCGGTTCGGCGCCGTACGCCGCTTTTTGAAGTGCAATCGCGACAGTGGACGATGAATCAAGTTCAGCCAACGCTTCCAGCGCTGCATTGGCAACACGGTTGCGGTACGACCAGACGTGCAGCCGTTCCTTGATGTACGGAATTGCATTGACAGAATCGACGCTCGTCAGCGACGTCAGTGCGTGTGCCTCGGTAGTGTAACTGGAATCTGAAAGTGCAGCGCGCAGCGCCGCTGCTACTTCTGCGTTCTTAAACGATCCGAGCATCGATGCGGCAACCGAACGGACTTTGGGAGAAGGATCCCTCAGTGCTGCCAGCATCCATTGCTGCATCTCCGGAGTTTGTTTCTTCTTGGAGCCGAGCGCCTGCACGGCTGCCTGGCGTACTCCCCAAAACGGGTCACGCTGTGCTATTGCTGCGATTGCCGATGTGTAGACTCCGGCCGTATCGTATTTTGCCAGTGAATCGACCGCTGTTTTCCGGGCGACAACATCGCTGCCCGATGCTGCCTGCATCGCCCATTCTTCAAGACTTCGTCCGGGATATGCAGCTTCCTTCAACAGCCAATTATCTTTATCGAAAACAATGAACGAAGGTTTTCCCCGCACCGGAAGCGTGTACGTTGATTCACGCTCGGATACGATAATTCGGTGCACCTCTCTCGAACCGCCGGAGACTATTTCGATATCAACGGGAGTGATGAAGAGACCGGTTAAACTATCGAGTGTCTGCGTCTGCGCTACGGTGAGGGAGATGTTATTCAGCGAATTGTTATAGCGCGACGTGATTTCAAATTTCGGATATCCGGCTTTATAGACCCACTGATCAAAAAACCAAAACAGATTCTGTCCGGTCGCTTCCTCGATGGCAAGTTTCAGGTCGTTGGTTTCTACGGATTGGAATTGGTGTTTCGTGATATAGTGTTTCATTGCTTTTCGGAACAATTCGTCCCCAAGAACGAAACGGAGCATGTGCAGCACCGACGCACCGCGGGGATATAAATTCGAACCGTAGGATCCGTTGCTGACAATCGGTTTCCGCCCGCGGGTTTTATCGCTGATGATTCCCGCCTGCTGATTGCCATGGATGATGTTGATGAATTCATCGTTCCCGAACGCAAACTCAAAATAGAGGGGATCGTAATAACTGGCGAACGCTTCGTTGAGCCAGAGATGACGCCAATCCTTTGTGGTGACGACATCGCCCCACCATTGATGGGACAATTCATGAGCAATCAGGCTGGTGGCCGATTCCTCCACTCGCGTTCTCGCGTTGAGCACGGTGATTCTGTCCATTAACGTTGATGCGGAGGTATTCTCCATGCCGCCGTTCATGAAATCCGCCACGATCACCTGTGCGTACTTTTCCCAGGGATATCGGAACCCGATTGTTTCATTGAAAAACTTCATCATCGGTGCTGTGTGGGCGAAACTTGCTTTTGCATCATCCACATGATGCTTATACACGTAATATTCCAGCGGGATTCCGTCAACAGTTTCCCTGATCACTGAATATTCTCCGGCAGCAAACATAATAAGATATGCGACGTGGGGTTTCGACTGCTTCCAGTGAAATGTTGTCGTTCCGGATTTAGGGTCGGATTTTCTGCTGATCAATTTTCCGTTCGACAAAAATTCATAACTGCTTCGGACGGTCGCGATAATTTCGCTGGTCGCTTTGTCATTGGGAAAATCCCAGCAGGGAAACCAATGGTGGTTGTCCATATCCTCCCCCTGTGTCCAGATTTGCTGCGGCTTATCGGGGTGCGCCGAGTCCGGCTGGACAAAATAGACCCCCTTTTTCGGAATACAATCATATGCGATCGACACGGTGAGAGTATCTTTATACGAATACGATTTATTGAGATAGACTCTGATGGTCTTGGCAAGCGAATCATAGCGCAGCGGCTTCTTTCCAAGCGTGACGGAATAAAAATTCATCCCCTCAGCATCGAATTCTGCGGTTGAGAGAGAAAGGCCGTACGGGATAAAAGTGATGGATGTCGTACCGGTGACTTTTTTGTTCAATTCATCGAACGAGACAACAATTTTATAATGCAGCACGTCGTACGTTTTATTTCTTGCCTCTCCGGTTGATTCGGAAATCGGAACGGAAATCTGTGCCGATACCGAAAGTACCGCGAAGAAAATAATGACAATAAGAGCTTTCATATGGAGACGGTTGACATGAAGTGAGGATGCATCGGTTTTCAATAAATATAGAGAAGGTACCATTTAAATGGAAGCCGAGGCATCCGGGAAGTTTTTAGCGTAAGAGCACCCAATTATCCAGCGTTCCCGCATTGCCGAATTGCGTTCCGCTGCAGTTGAGCGGATCGGCATCCCGCTGTTCTTTGGAAATCAAAAAATCTTTTCTCTCGACGGCTCCGCGGGATTGATAACGAGAGAACAAAGTGTCGGACATGATTTCGAAGTACGAGATAAGCTTCCATCTGCCCTGTCCCGAATATCCGACCGCGATGTCGGACATTGTCTGCGGCCCGATGTGAGAACCGAGCTGACTGCCGGCAGTAACAGTGTCGCCGATCGCCGGAGTCTTCTCAGCGGCAACGTGAAAGAGAATGATGGTATACTCCGGATGATCGAATGGTGTAATCTGAATCTGAGTTCCTGCCCATTCATTGAATACCCTGGAGACCGTTCCGTTCACAGGCGAAAATATTTTTATGGCTGACCAGTCCACGTTGCTTATTGGCTGATAATAATGTTTCATGTTTCTGCACGACTCGGCTTCGTCGCGGTACTCATGTCCGATGCCGGACCGGAATTTCGAAATTCTTGAAATTTTTTCCAGTTCGATATAATCATGATGAATGAAACGCGCAGGAAAATCCGGAACCGCAAGCGAATCCGTCTGAACATGTATCATCTGAGAGGAAGAACTGATGTTGTTGCCGCAGCCAGGAATGGCAAGCATCAGCAAGAAGAGAATAAATATGCTCTTTGTCATTGTTCGGATTGAACTGAATCAGTGCCGAATGTATTGTGCAGTCCCTCGACGAATTTCTTTTTCTCGGCAGCATTTAAATTTGCACTCGGATGCATCAGCAGGTACGGGCCGATCGGCATTGCGCCGCGCTGAACCTGATCTGCCGCTTCGTCTCCGCCGCGCTGCGACTTGTCCCACTCGGAAACATTGAAATGACGGCGGCCTTCCAGGATATCGCGCTCAATGATCCAGGATGCCGGTGCGACGGAGCTGTACCATGGAAGCACCGTTTGATTGCTGTGACAATCTGCGCATGCCGAAATGAAGGTCGACCGCGTTTCTTCGCTGTCCCACGGCGGCTCGCCGGTGACTGGCGGATTGATTGCAGAGAGTGATGTCGGTACAAATTGAGCACCGATGACGGCTATGATTATAATAGTTAATACCGCTAATGCAATTTTTTTGTATTGTGGTTTTATCATCTCAAAAGAGTAAGAAGTTTTATCCGAATTATCAACAAGCGAATGTATCTTCCCCGAACATCTCACGTATTGAACAGAGTGTAAAATCAATGCGGAAGGAATCCGAATGAAACCGACACCGAACCAAATTTGGAAAACCATAAGCCCGGCGGGCCTTCGAAGATTTGCAACGGCGGTCTTTTTTTTGTTCGCCGCAATCGGTCCTCTCACGATGCTGATGGACACCGCTGTCACTCAGGCATCCTGGGCGCGCATGATTGTGACAACACTCCTCAGCGGTTTGTTTGCCGCTGCGATCGTGCTCACATTCACCTCTCCGGCAAAACTGGTTGCTGTTGTGGCGGCGTATATGCTGATTACCTTTTCCATAGCTCGTGTCGATCCGGAATTTCTAAAACCGAAACTTCCCGCGGTTGAGATTACTGCCGATGCACCGATTGTTTTCTCGGACGAACAGATTGCCGACATCGAAGTAAAGCGTACCGTCTTCGGCATTACGGCGGTTCTCGGTATTGCGCTTGGCTATGCGTTATTTGTGACTGCGCTGGGAAAAGCAAACAAGCGCAGGTTTGAAATAGAATCGGAAGTACAGCTTGCGGGGGCAATCCATGAATCGCTGCTTCCCAAGTCCGGTGCGACGACGGCATGGTGCGAGATTAACGGGAAGAGCCAGCCTGCCGCTCACATCGGAGGAGATTTTTTCGACATTATACGGATTTCGGATTCGAAATATCTCGTTGTCATCGCCGACGCATCCGGACACGGAATCGGATCAGGAATTCTCGCCGCTATGACCAAAAGCGGAATCATGCAGGAACTGAACCATACGCAATCGCCGGCTCTGCTTCTCCGAAACGTGAACGAAACAATTTTTCGAGTTACCAAGAAGAATATGTTTGTGACCTGCGCAGCGGCATTATTCGATCATGAAAAAAATTCGGCAACATTCGTTACGGCAGGTCATCCGCCCGTTATCCGCTATTCACCCGCAGACGGCACGATAGAGTTTCTCCGATTGAATAATCTGGCGCTTGGTCTCAGCGTCGATTCCAGCTTCACCGACAAAACCATTGCACTTCAGCCGGGAGATCAATATTGGTTTCTGACGGACGGAGTGACCGAAATTATGAATGAAAACGATGAACAATTTGGGATGGAACGACTCGTTGGCCTCATTCGTCAATTTAATTGGCCCCAACCGTCAAATTGTGAAACTGTGTTGGAAGAAGTAAAAAAGTACGCTGGAACAGCGGAAATAAAGGATGATATAACATTGATGGAAGTGAAGATCGTATAATGTATACGTTTTCAAACCAATGATAAATTTCTAAATTGCGGGATTATGGAATAAAAATATAGTACATTACACAATATCACCTAAATTCGCATAAATATTAAGGATACGACTAACATGGCATACTCCAAAGGGACGATCGCAGGAGACTTTATTGAAGGAGTCCTGTCTGAATTGAACGGAGCGGTCGCGATCGGTGTTGTTGATATACATTCGGCATTATCGATGGATACCTACAGCGCGAAGGACTATTTTGATCCCGATGTTGCATGTGCAAACATTATCGAAGTGGTGAAGGCGCAGCAGCAGACGATTAAAGCACTGCGGACCGACGATACAATCAAAGATATTTTTATCACCCAGGAAACACACGTACACTTTATGACGCTTTCAAAAACAGGAAAAGCACTGTTTTATGTCGTTGCAGAAGCTCAAGGTGCAAACCTGAGCATCATGCGTTCGATTGTCAGAAAGTACGCAAAGGGAATTTAACGGCAATGCATTCCCGTAAACCGTACAACAGAAAACAACTCCATGCGCGAAGAACTGATCAAATTATTAGAAGAAGCATACGAATCGGGAATCATTACCAGCGGGGTTCAGTCGCAGATTGATGACCTGAGAACAAAGATAAAACTTTCGGATGCGGAATATCATAAGATAGAAGACCGTATCAGAGTGGAAGCGTTTCTTCACAAGGTGAAGGGGCGGAAGAAAAAAGGGGAAACGTTCATCGGCGATCTTCGCAAACAATATAAAATCACCGATGAAGACAATGCGTTAATCGAAGAAGAATTGACCAGGGAAGCACCGGCGAATTCAGCCGAGGCGTTGTCAATTACAGAAAAGCCAATCGTACCCGCGAAGACAAAAGCAGATGCGGTGAAATCATCCGGCATGCAAATGCCCCAATCACCCCCGGTGAAAAGAGGAAAACCGCTGGTGCTTGTCGCCGATGATAATGAATCGTTTCTGCTGTTGCTTTCGACTATAATAACGAAACAAGGGTATGAATGCATCACAACAACGTCGCCGGAGACCACCATACGCATCATCATGGAAAAACAGCCCTCCCTTGTGCTGTGCGACATTAATTTCGGCATCGGGAAAACGACGGGATTGGATGTGTTTATGAATATCCGTCAAAAGAACAACAATGTTCCGTTTATTATTATATCCGCTTTCATTCAAAAGGAGTTCAAACGGCAGGCTGACAAAATCGGAATAACCGGCTACATTGCAAAACCGATTGACAAAGATCAGGTACTCGAAACAATAAAAAAATATATACCGGCGTAATTAATTGATGGGTGATCGTCTGGCGGGATGCTGCCGAACGAGAGGCAAGACTTCGCATAGACAAACAATCAGCGGTGTGTAGCAATATTCTGACATTGAAAATGTTATTTTTCACATTACAGAGTATTCATTCGTAACCCGGAGAAGAACCATGTCAAAACAAAGAGACAATTCTTCGAAAACACCGCCACCCCGCACTGCCGCCGGAGAGTCTCAAAAGAAAGCCGAAAGAAAAAAAACATTTGCATCTGCGGCTGAATCTCGAACATTGAATACCCAACACCGATCATCTGCTTCTATGAAAAATCAGGATCCACCAAAGTCAAATAAAAAAAGCACATCCGGTAAGGATTACCCTTCGACACGAGGATCCGTTTATGTAAATCCCCCGGGAAAAGGTGAGACGAGAACATCTGCATCGAAAGATGTGAAGAACAATAAAAAATCTTCCAAGGCTGAGGACAAATCAAAACCAACCGGCAGCACAAAATCGTCGGTGTACGCAGCCAAACCCTCTGTCTCCAAAACCGATACAAAACGGACTCCCTCTGTATATAAAAAAGGCGCGGAACAGAAAAAGGAAAAACAACTTCCTTCAAAAAAATCTCCCTCCCCCGGAACAAAGCCTTCTTCAGCGGCGGGAAAAGCAGTACCGCAAACAGCTCATGCGTCTGCTCCTGAAACTTCCCGGGAAGCTCCCAAGTACAAAGATTTATCAAAACTGCTGGATGCTCTTCGCAACTCGGAATTGTTGAAGGAATATGCTTCTGCACCGCCGCCGGCTCCGGAGAAAAAACCGGCTGCGCCGAAAAAACCGATACCGGCAAAATCGCCCGAACCTTCATCAGGATTAACTGCGGCGCCGTTTGTGCTGATTGTGGATGACAACGAGGTTCAGCTGTTTTTGATGAAAAAAATTGTGGAAGAACTTGGATATCAATGTATCACCACCAATGCACCCGAAACAGCAGTGCGGATTATTTCCGAAAAACTTCCGGCAGTCGTTTTTTGCGATGTGAATTTCGGCATCGGCAATCCGACGGGACTGGATGTGTTCATTAACATCCGGAAGAAGAATATTAAAGTTCCGTTCGTGATTGTGTCGGCATTTCTCCAGCAGGAGTTTATCGACAAAGCAAAAGAAATCGGCATAGCCGATTATCTGTTGAAACCAGTCGAAAGGGAGCGCATTGCCGCTGTGATCAAAAAATACACCAACCGCTGACGGATGTCCGCTGTGTATAAGTATGAGCAAGGAACTGATCGAAATATTGGAAGAGTCGTACGAAGCGGGATATATTACATCCTCCGCCAAAACGCAAATCGATTCCCTCAAACGTTCGCTGCAACTTTCGGATAATGATTTCAGAAAACTGGAAGACGGCATCCGCATCGGTGCATATCTTAAAAAGGTGAAGGAACGGGAAAAAAAGGGAGTGACGTTTTTCGGCGATCTGCGCAAGCAGTACAGAATATCGGACGAAGATTCGTTGCTGATTCAGGAGAAAACAGTTTCCCGCAAACAGCCGAAATCGCCGCCGCCGCAAACACTGCCCGCGAAACCGGTCGAGGAACAACGACCGCAGCCGCAGGCGAGGCTTTCGGAAGCAATGAGAAAGTCGGAAGCTTTAAAAGGCGCCTCGATCACTCCATCCATTCCATCCAGACAAACGGCCGCACAAACACCCGCATCCAACAGAAAAAAAACTTCACCCGGCTCAATAATAGTCCTGTTCGCCGATGATAACGATGCTCAGCTTGCCATTGCCCGCAAAATTATCGAAGATTGCGGATGTTCGTGTCTTACCGCGGCAACACCCGAAGAAACGCTGAGTGTTATTTATGACCAGCGCCCTTCGATTGTTTTTTGCGACGTCAATTTCGGAATTGGAAAAAAAACAGGAATGGATATATTTATCGAACTGCAAAAAAATAACATTGTAATCCCGTTTGTCATCGTATCCGCTTTTATCCAAAATGAATTCAAAATGCATGCGCAAAAGATCGGCGTCAGCGACTATCTGATAAAACCGATCACGTCGGAACAGATTGAAGGAATGATCAACAAACTTGTCCGCCGCTGATGTCCGCCCGTTCGTTACAACGACTATACAGAATTCCCGATGCATTGTCCGGAGCGAACGGATGCGCCTCCTGAACATTTTCGAAATACCATTGTATATCAATCAATCACTCATCGAACGGAATCCCCAATGAAAAAACATTTTCTGCTGCTGCTCCTGCCGGCAATGCTCATTTCTCAAACGGTACAACAAATCGGCTCCTTAGTGACGCAGGATATTCCTCCTGTTCCCGACCGTATTGTGGAAAAAATGTATCAATACCAAAGCGTACGAAGCGTCTCATTTTCCGACTGGACCCCGGACGGAAAGAGCATGCTTGTGACGACACGGTTTGGAGAGACGAATCAATTCCACATGATCGATATGCCGGGAGGCGCACGGAAGCAGATTACATTTTTCCGCGAACCTGTCCGAAGCGGGTCATTTTATCCAGGGAAGGATAAAAGGGTGTTTTACTTTACGAAGGATGTCGGCGGCGGCGAGTTTTTTCAGCTTTTTTCCTTTGATCTTGAGAATGGCAGATATGAAATGCTGACGGACGGATCGTCTCGAAACAGTGCCGCCGTGTGGAATACGACCGGTTCCCATTTTGCATACACCAGTACCAAGCGAAATGGAAGGGATTATGATATTTACGTTGCGTCGTTCGCAGAACCAAAAAATCCCAGATTGCTGCGGGAAGTCAACGGAGCATGGGGTGTTTATGACTGGTCGACCGACGGGACGATGATGCTGGCGGGGCAGTATGTTTCCGTCACCGAATCGTATCTCTATTCTATCGACGTTGCTTCCGGACAAACCGTGAAGATCAATCCGGATGAGAAGATTTCGTACGGCAGCGCAGAATTTTCCCATGACGGAAAAGGAATTTATTACACGTCGGACGAAGCAGGGGAATATAAACAACTTTTTTATCTGGAGAGATCCACAAACAAAAAAAAGGTGATTTCGAAAAAAAGCAGCTGGGATGTCTCCGGATTCTCCGTTTCCAAAACCGGAAAATATATCGTCTATGAAATGAATGAGGGAGGTATCAGTGCGTTATACCTGCTCGATGCCGCAACAGGGAAGGAACTTTCAATCGAAAAACTTCCCGTGGGTGTCATCGGCGGCTGGGGATTTACGAACGACGATTCACGTCTGGCGGTGACAGTGAATACGCCGCAAACGCCGGGCGACGTTTATGTACTGGATCTCAAGAAAAAATCATTTACCCGGTGGACGTTCAGCGAGGTAGGCGGATTGAACACCGATCTGTTCGTGGTCCCGAAACTGATCGAATACAAAACATTCGACGGGAAAATGATTCCTGCATACTATTACAGCCCTGAGAATGTAAAAGCACCATCTGCAACGGTTATCATGATCCACGGGGGACCGGAAGGTCAGTCGCAGCCGAATTTTTCATCGCTGATACAATATTGGGTGAAAGAACTCGGCATTGCGGTTATCGTTCCGAATGTCCGCGGCTCAACCGGCTACGGTAAAACGTATGTTTCATTGGATAACGGATTCCTCCGCGAACATTCGGTGAAAGATATCGGTGCGCTGCTTGATTGGATCGGCGCGCAAAAAGAACTGGATAAGGATCGCGTCGCAGTTTACGGCGGATCGTACGGGGGATACATGGTGCTCGCCTCGATGTTTCATTACAACGACCGGCTGCGCTGCGGAATAGATGTCGTCGGGATCAGCAACTTCGTCACGTTCCTCGAAAGTACGCAGGAATACCGCCGCGATCTGCGCCGGGTTGAATACGGCGACGAACGCGATTCGACAATGCGCAAACATCTTATCGCCATATCACCGACAACCAATGCTCATAAAATAAACAAACCGTTGTTCGTTGCACAGGGAAAAAATGATCCCCGTGTTCCTTATACCGAAGCGGAGCAAATCGTCGCGACAGTGAGAAAAAACGGCAATCCGGTCTGGTATATGATGGCACTGGACGAAGGGCATGGATTTCAGAAAAGAGTCAACAGAGATTATTTTAACAATGCCATGACGTTGTTTTGGGAGGAATATTTGCTGAAATAGATCTCCGGTTTCATTTTTGTTTTTCTCTTTTCCTATGGCAAAGCAGCAATGTTTTGCCATTTTTGTTTATATTTCATCAACAAAAACGGAGACCGTCATGCCACACTTCCGCCTGATTCGGGCACCTCGCGGAACCACCCTGAAAGCAAAAGGATGGATTCAGGAAGCCGCGATCCGCATGCTGATGAATAACCTTGACCCTGATGTTGCGGAACGTCCGCAGGAACTGATCGTGTACGGAGGAACGGGAAAAGCAGCCAGAAACTGGAAATGTTACGATTCAATCGTCGATGCCTTAACAAATCTTGAAAACGATGAAACATTATTAGTGCAATCCGGAAAACCGGTCGGCATCTTCCGCACGCATCATCAGGCCCCGAGAGTGCTGATCTCTAATTCGATGCTTGTACCGAAATGGGCAACGTGGGACGAATTTCGACGATTGGAAGCGCTCGGTCTGACAATGTACGGTCAAATGACGGCTGGAAGCTGGATTTATATCGGCTCACAGGGAATTTTACAAGGAACGTATGAAACCTTTGCCGAAGCTGCCCGGCAGCATTTCGGAGGAACCCTTTCCGGAAGATATTTGCTCACGGCGGGTCTGGGCGGAATGGGCGGGGCACAGACGCTTGCTGCAACAATGAACGGCGCCGCCTGTCTTGCCATTGAAGTGGACAGAACAAGAATAGAGAAACGGCTCGCCACAAAGTACGTGGATACGATGACCGATTCGCTCGACGACGCTGTCCGGATGATTAAAGAAGCAAAAGAGAAAAAAAAGCCGCTCTCCGTTGCTTTGCTAGGAAATGCGGCAGAGATCGTACCGAAGATCGCGCGGAGCACTTTTCTTCCGGATATTGTCACCGATCAAACTTCGGCACATGATCCGTTGAACGGTTATGTTCCCGCGGGAATGAGTTACGAAAAAGCACTCGACCTCCGGAAAAAAAATCCGAAAAGTTATGTTGAACTTTCCCGCGCTTCGATTGTGGTGCATGTGAAAGGTTTGCTGTCGCTGAAGAAGAAAGGAAAAATTGTTTTTGATTACGGTAATAACATCCGGGGCGAAGCCCAGCTGGGAGGCGTAAAAAATGCATTTGTTATTCCCGGTTTTGTTCCTGAATATATCCGTCCGCTTTTTTGCGATGGCAAAGGTCCCTTCCGGTGGGTTGCTCTGTCCGGTGATCCTGAAGATATTTTCCGAACCGACCGGGCGGTGCTCGATGCGTTTCCGAAAAATGTACAATTAATAAATTGGATCGAAAAAGCACAGCAACAGGTGGCGTTTCAGGGATTGCCGGCCCGTATTTGCTGGCTGGGGTACGGAGAGCGGGCAAAGATGGGAAAAATATTTAACGATCTCGTCCGTAAAAAAGAAGTCAGCGCACCGATTGTGATCGGACGCGATCATCTTGACTGCGGAAGCGTCGCATCGCCCAACCGTGAAACAGAAAAGATGAAGGACGGCAGCGACGCCATTGCGGACTGGCCGATTCTCGGTGCGATGTTAAACTCCGTCGGCGGTGCAAGCTGGGTCAGCGTCCATCACGGCGGGGGAGTCGGGATCGGTAATTCGATCCATAACGGTATGGTGATTGTCTGCGACGGATCGTCCGATGCAGATGAGCGGCTGAATAGGGTGCTGACGTATGATCCGGGAATGGGAATTCTCCGACATGCAGACGCCGGATATGTTCGCGCGGCCGATAATGCAAAACGCTTCGGGATTCCGCTTCCGATGAAACAATGATGAATACACTTCCATTTCCTCAGAATATCTTGTCGAATGCTTCTCTGCGGTTAACGGTGGCATTTTCCGCTGCGCTCGTCACGATGATCGTCGTCGGCTCGTTTGCATTTCAAACGGTCTTTCAGCTGACGGACGATTACGGTGATGTTTTATATACGTATGACGTCATCAGAGATCTTGATGAAATTATCGTCAATGTTGCTCTCAGTCAGACTGAACTCCGGACATATTACCTTACTTCGGATTCCACCGCACTTCAGCGCTATCACGCCAAAAAAGATACAATCCGGTTCCACCTGAATGCACTCAGGCATACCGTTTCGGATAATGAACGGCAAATGAAAGGGATCCGTAAGATTACTTCCGCAATTGATGACCGTGAATTGTTCAATGAACAGAAGATTACTGCCTTCCGGAAATTCGGACGTGAGTATGCCGATACACATTTCCCGGTAAATTCAAGCCAGCAGCTTCTCCGCCGCATCGAACAATTAATTCTGGCGTTGGCGCTTGAAGAAAAAGAGCAGCTGGTGTTGAGGAAAAATCAGACCACGGCGCAAACCAACAGAACATTGCTGCTGATATCACTGGGAGGATTCGTCAGCGTTGTGCTCATTCTTATTGTCTTTATTTTTTTAACAAAAGAAATTAAACAGCGTACAAAGGCGGAAAAAGAAATCAGGGACAGCGAACAACGCTTCGTCAGTTTTTTGGAAACAGTACCTGCGGGAATTTATATCCTTTCGGCGGACGGAAAACCGTTTTATGCGAATGAAGAGGCGAAGAAAATACTCGGTACCGGCATATTACCGCATGCCGAAGTCGGAAATCTTGCGGAGGTGTATCGTGCATATATTCAGGGAACAGATTCTCCCTATCCCGATGATCTGATTCCGATCGTGCGCGCGCTGAAGGGTGAGCGGTCAACAATTTCCGATATCGAAATTTGGCGGCCGGATTCCGTAACGCCGCTGCATGTGACCGGCGCGCCGATCTACGACAGCGATGGAGAACTGAAATATGCCATGGCTGCCTTTGTGGATATCACCGTTCAAAAGCAGGCACAACAGCAGCTGATGGACAGCGAAGAGCGGTTCCGACAGATTATCGAAAACGCTTCCGATATTATTTATCGGACGGACGATCACGGAAGGTTCACGTACGTCAATCCGACCGGATTGACGATGATGGGATATTCCATCGAAGAAGTGATCGGCCGGCACTTCACGCTTTTAGTGAAGGAAGAAGAGCGGGAAAAAGTCGCACGGTTGTACTATAGGCAATTGCTCTCGCAGGAAAAATCAAGTTACCGCGAACTTCCCGCAATCACCAAAGAGGGCGAAGCGATCATTCTCGGTCAAAGCGTCGAGTTGCTGTTCGAAAAAGGAAAAGTGCGGGGCTTCCTCGTTATCGCGAGGAATATTACCGCTCAAAAGCTTGCGGAAGAGGAAATAGCCCGGCGCCAGCGGCAGCTCGATACGGTGATCAAAACAGTCGACGAAGGAATAACGCTGAGTGACGAACAGGGAAAATTTGAAATCTTTAACGCGAAGATGGAGGAGTTAACGGGATACACGAAAGAGGAAGCAAACAAAGGTGAATTTACCTCTCTGCTGTATCCTGATGCTGAAGAACGTCAAAAGGGACTCGACCGTCTCGCAGAAGTGATCGATAAAGGATTCATTCAGGATGTGGAGACGAGGATCAGGACAAAAAAAGGAAGGGAAAAAATCCTGCTGATATCCACCCGCATTGTCCATGTGAAAGATACGGTGATGTTTCTCAGCGCATACCGTGACATTACATCCAGAAAAAAATTCGAAGAAGAACTTCAAAAGGCAAAAGAGTCCGCAGAATCTGCTACCACCGCTAAGTCTCAGTTTTTGGCAACCATGAGCCACGAAATCCGGACGCCGATGAACGGCGTAATCGGCATGACGGATCTACTGATGCAGACGCAGTTGAATCTGGAGCAACGGGAATATACCGAAATCATCCGCACAAGCGGCGAAACGCTTCTCACGCTGATCAATGACATCCTCGATTTTTCCAAAATCGAATCGGGGAAGCTGGAGATGGAAAAAAGGCCGATCGATTTACAGAACATCATCGAAGAAACGTTCGATCTCATTGCGCGCCGCGCAATCGAAAAGAGTATCGATTTGGTTTATCTCGTCGATCCGGAAACTCCTCCCTACATTATCGGTGATCCGATCCGTCTTCGTCAGATCCTCTTGAACCTTGCAAACAACGCCATCAAATTTACGGAACGCGGAGAAGTGCTGGTTACCGTAAAACAGGTGAAGAGGGAGGAGAATATTACGACGCTTCAATTTACGGTGAAAGATACCGGGATCGGTATTTCAGAGGAAAATCTTGACAAATTGTTTCAGGCATTTTCTCAGGCAGACGCTTCCACCACCAGAAAATACGGCGGCACCGGACTGGGTCTGGCGATAACGAAGCGGCTCGTTGAATTAATGGAGGGTACAGTATGGGTGGAGAGCGTCGAGGGAAAAGGATCATCGTTCCATTTTACCATCCGCGTCCCCACAACCAATACAACCGACACAACACCGAAAAAATACATTCGTGGAAAGATCCCCGAACTGCAGGGGAAGCGGGTTCTTCTTGTTGATGACAACGAAACGAATCTTAACATCCTCAGCATTCAGTGCAATAATTGGGGGATGCATCCGCGGGCAACCGTTTCACAGAGGGAAGCGCTGCAGTGGCTGCAGGGGGACGATCCGTTTGATGTCGCAATCATTGATTATCACATGCCCGAGATGAACGGCGTTCAGCTTGCGGAGAATATCCGTGCAATCAGAGACGCCGCATCGCTGCCGATTGTCCTTTTTTCTTCCTCCGGAAGAAGCGAATTTACCAAAGAGGAAAACGCCCTCTTTGCCGCGGTCATCCTCAAACCGATGAAACAGTCACAGTTGTATACAACCGTGATTGAAGTGTTGTCTCACAGAATACAATTGAGCGATGAGAGTGTAAAACGGAAGAACGAAATGATTACACCAATGTCCGACACCGTTCCCCTGAAAATTCTCGTTGCAGAAGACAATCACATCAATCAGAAATTAGCGCTCAGGCTGCTGCAGCAGCTCGGATATTCTGCCGACATTGCTGCGAACGGGAAGGATGTACTCGTGCTGCTCAAAGAAAACAGGTATGATATCATCCTGATGGATCTTCATATGCCGGAGATGGACGGTCTTGAGGCGACAAGGATGATTCAAAAAACAGTCGATCCCTCCGTTCGTCCGAAAATTATTGCTATGACCGCCGACGCGATGAGCGGTGACAGGGAGCGGTGCATTGATGCCGGCATGGATGATTACATAAGCAAACCTGTCAGGCTCGAACGCCTGCGGGACATGCTGATGCGGTACGGCGGCATCATCCGGGAAGAAGTGGAATCGAATCACCGGACACCGACGGACAACTCCATGTTCGCAAGAATGAAGGAGCTGATGGATCAGACAGATAAGGAATTCATGATTGAATTTGCAAATTCCTTTGATCAGCAATGCTCGGAAATCATGAAGCAGCTGAAGACCGCACACTCATTGGCCGTCGCGAAAGATATAGTATTTGCATCGCACAAATTGAGGGGACTTGCACTGAGTTACGGCGCCGACGAACTTGCGGATCTCTGCAAAGCTGTTGAAGTGAACGTGGAAAAGAATCCGGAAATGTTTCCTGAAGAGCGGCTCAACGACATTCAAGAGGCAGTGGACCGGTCAATTGAAATGATGAAGGCTGCGAAACAAAAACTTGGAATTGCATGACCGATCGAACTGCCGGACTATGCGATCGGTGTACATATCACACCGCAGTGCGCAGCGACAGAGGGAAGTATTTTCATCGTTGCGGATATTCGGATATAAACAAATCGTTCCCGAAATATCCTATGCTGCCGGTTCTTGAGTGCCCGGCATTTTCTTCAATCGACAAACGCGGGGAAGACGAACAATCATGAATTTATGGATTCGCAATATCGGTCAGCTGGTGACCGTTGCAGCAGATGGTGCGCGGGTGAAAAGCGGCGCGGCCATGCGGGAACTTCATCTCAGAGAAAATGCATCTCTGCGGATCGAAGACGGAATCATTACCGGCATCGGTGCTGCCGGCGATACGCCGCCGGAGGGAATCGACGTGTTCGATGCCGAACAGAATGTTATCCTGCCCGGATTTGTTGATTCACACACCCATACGGTGTTTGCCGGAAGCAGAGAAAACGAATTTGCAATGCGTTCGGAGGGAAAAACGTACGAGGAGATCGCCGGTGCCGGCGGAGGAATTCTCTCGACCATGAAAGCGACGAGAGAAGCGGGAAAAAAAGAGCTGTATAAATCCGCCGAGAGGCGCCTGAATGAGATGCTCCGCAGCGGCACGACGACGGTGGAGATCAAAAGCGGATACGGTTTGTCCCCCGAAGCGGAAATGAAGATCCTGGAAGTGATAGCAGAACTGCAGCGTGACCACTATTCGACCATCGTCGCGACATTTCTCGGCGCGCATGCAGTCCCGCCGGAATATGCCGGCGACAAGCAGGGATATGTGGATCGCATCTGCGATTATATGCTTCCGTACATTGCAGAGAAAAAACTTTCGACATTCGTCGATGTCTTTTGCGAATCGGGATATTTCGATCTGAAGATGACGGAACAAATTTTGCTCGAAGCCAAACGGCACGGACTCATCCCAAAACTGCATGCCGATCAATTACATGCAATCGGTGCGGTTGAACTCGGCGTAAGACATCAGGCAATTTCGGTTGACCATCTTGAAAAGACCGGCGAGTCCGGCATCGCGGCATTAAAACAATCGGAAACCATCGCCACCGTTCTGCCCGGCTGTTCGCTCTTTCTGAACCATCCCTACGCACCCGCGCGGACGATGATTGATGAGGGAGTTCCCGTGGCGATTGCAACCGATTTTAATCCCGGATCACAGATGTGTTCATCGATGCAGATGATGATGACCCTTGCGTGCACACAGATGCGGATGACACCTGAAGAAGCGATTACTGCTGCGACGCTCAACGGTGCAGCCGCGCTGGGACTTTCCGGTGAGATCGGAAGCATTGAGATCGGCAAGCAGGCGGACGTCGTTATCTTCCGCGCAGCCGATTACCGATATCTGCCGTACCATTACGGCACCAACCATGTGTGGAAAATAATAAAAAACGGAGTGCTGCTCGATTTTTGAAATGATTGGTAAAGGAGAATTACAGAATGACATCATCCCCGCTTCAATGTCTCGTCTGCGGCGAGACGGACGCACATGTACCGCTGATCAACGTGAAATACCAAAACCGTGATTTCTGGATCTGCTCGCAGCATTTGCCGGTATTAATTCATCATCCTCACACTTTGGCGGGAAA
This sequence comes from uncultured Chitinophagaceae bacterium, assembly GCA_964596155.1. Classification (GTDB taxonomy): domain Bacteria; phylum Bacteroidota; class Ignavibacteria; order UBA10030; family UBA8401; genus UBA8401. Next base: position 15,728 of record CAZQSI010000010.1, on the reverse strand, counting down.
ACTTCCCGGAGCGGAAGGAATGAAGCCGGCCGAGCACAACGATTGATACAACAGCCGGCCAAAAAAATCCTTTTCCCGTCGGCAAATCATTTGTATATTATTTCGTTACGTTGTTCTTTTCGATGACAGAATATTCGTTAGGGGTGTTATTCCTCTTCAAAACCGTTTAGGTTTTTTTGCAGGAAAACTGAGAACATACCCTTGAAGGCCATTGAGCCTGAACCACCTGATCTGGATAATACCAGCGTAGGGAAACGACAATAAAATTTTTCAATTTCCATTTTATTCGCCGTTTCTGATGCCCTATCATTCAGAACGGCGTTTTTATTTTTAAAATCCATTAAATCATAATCACAGAGAATGACAATGAAAAAACGATACAAAGTTCGACGATACGGGCAGCTATGGTGCATGTTGATGATAGGCATTGCACTGCTTTCGGCACAGAAAGAAACCGATACGATTTCCTACCGTTTTGATCCGGTGCTGGTAACGGGAACCACGGCGAAAGAGCGCGAAACGCCGGTGACATTTACCAATCTTCACAAAGGATTGATCGAACAGCGCTACTCGATGCAGGATGTTCCCGTGATGCTGTCCGAACTTCCATCGATGATTTCCTATTCGGACGGAGGAAACGGCATCGGATATAATTTTATTTTTTTACGCGGGTTCGACCAGCGGCGCCTTTCCGTGATGGTGAACGGCGTTCCGCAAAACGATCCGGAAGATCACAATGTGTATTGGATTGATTTTCCCGATCTTCTCGCAAGTTCTTCCAATGTGCAGGTGCAGCGGGGAGCGGGAAGCGCCTTTTACGGACCTCCTGCCATCGGCGGATCGGTGAACATCATCACCAATCCGTTTACGCCGAAGCCGTTCGCAAAATTCGAATCTATGTTCGGATTTCAGGAATACGGCGACAGCTCGCAGTCGCTGCCGATGACGATGAAGAAACTTTCAGCATCGTTCAATTCCGGATTGATCGACGAGCAGTACATGTTCTACGGCCGGCTCGGTAAAATAGAATCCAACGGATACCGCATTCACTCCGCCCTGTCGACCGGATCGTATTTTTTGGGCATGCTCCGGTTTGACGAGAACATGACGACGCGCATTCATCTGTTCGGAGGTCCGCTGACCGATCAGTTGGTGTACACCGGACTTCCCAAGTGGACCAACAACGATAAAAAACTCCGCCGGATGAATCTTTCCTACTGGGAGGAGCAGGGAAAATCTTATACGGTTGCAGCGCAGCGCCGCCCGCAAGAGACCGAAGCGTTCAATCAGCCGCATTATGAAATTCTGAATGAATGGAAAATCTCTTCATCGCAGAAACTGCACAATACGCTCTTCTTCTACGACAGTCACGGACATTTTGATTATGACGGATCGTGGGCAGATGCAGCAACATTAAGAATCGACAGTCTACACGGATTCGCACCGACACCGTCAATCCAGAATGCAATCATCCGCGGCGGCGTCGACCTCGTGCAATGGGGATGGCTGCCGAGGTACGAACTGCTTCATGAGCAGGGCGAACTGATTATCGGCGGCGAATATCGGTATCACAAAGGCATTCACTGGGGAAGGATTGCGTATGCGGAGGGATTGCCTGCCAACTTTAATCCGGATTACCGGTTCTACCAGTATGACGGAATAAAACATATGGCATCGCTTTATGTGACCGAAAATTATAAGCTGCGCGAGGACATTACCGTGATGGCAAACATACAGTTTGCATTCAACGAATATCAGATCCGGAACGAGAAGTTTTTAAATAATTCTTTTTCTATTCCGTATTATTTTCTTAATCCAAGACTCGGTGTAAATTACAACATCACCGACGAAGTGAATACGTACGTATCGTTCGGGTACACAACCCGTGAGCCGCGGCTGCGCAATCTTTATGCGGCGGAGGATGCGTACTTCGGCGCACTTCCCGCATTTCGCGCCGATACAACCGGCGGGGTTGCGGTCTATGATTTCAGCAAACCGATTGCCTCGCCGGAACAATTGCTGAACCTTGAATTGGGCACGGGATACCGGCAATCTTCAATGGAACTGAACGGAAATCTGTACTGGATGGAGTTTACCGATGAATTGATCAAGTCCGGACAGGTTGATATCTTCGGAAATCCTGTGTATGGTAATGCACCGAGAACCCGGCATATCGGCGTTGAAGTGGATGCTACCGTTCGGCTCCTTCGAAATATCATTGTCAGCGGTAATGCATCATTTTCCACGAATTATATTGTGAAATTTACGAATGTCGACAGTGTATCAAACGGCATCGTATATCGTACTTCGTTGAACAATAATCCGATCGCCGGATTTCCGGATGTTACTGCAAACCTGCGGATAACGTATCAAACAGATGGGCTTTCTGCATCGGTTACGGCAAAACATGTCGGAGCATTTTACACGGACAATTTCAAAAGTGCAGCGAACAGAAACGATGCGTACACGGTGATGAATTTTGAGTCGTTGGTAACAATGCCCGCGATCGGAGGAACGGAAATAACGCTTCGGGGCGAAGTCCGGAATATGTTCAACGTTCTGTATATGCAAAACGGGGAAGGAAATGCCTTCTTTCCGGCTGCCGAGAGAAATTATCTTGTCGGCATTACGCTTCAATTATAGATCATCATGAAACAGCGGCATCCAAAACAATCGGCCTCCGAACCTGTTCTCACCGAAGCAATCATTCTCTGCAACGGCGAGAGCCCGCGAAAAAAAGTGATTGCGCCGCTGCTGAAAGAACGTCCGATTATAGTCTGTGCGGACGGCGGTGCAAATAAAGCGATTCCGCTCGGATTGACTCCGGACGTTATCATCGGTGATCTGGATTCGGTGACCCGGAAAACGCTGCGGTATTTTTTCGGAGTGCCGGTGATCTACAATCCGGATCAGAACAGCACCGATCTCGAGAAAGCGCTCGATTTTTTACTCGCCAATGGAATCAGATCCGCCACCGTCATCGGGGCTACTGGTGAACGTCCGGATCATACGATGTCCAATTTCAGCATATTGTTGAAATATCATAACCGGCTGTCTCTTCGATTTCTTGACGATCTCTGCACGGCAGAAATCGTTCAATCCCGCATCCAATTTCGGACGTCACCCGGCCGGCAGATTTCCCTGATCCCTATGGGCAAATGCATCGGCGTGACAACACGCGGATTGAAATTTCCGCTGAACAACGAATCTCTGTCGCTCGGTGTCCGGGAGGGTTCCAGCAACGAAGCGACCGGTACCATTGTCTCTGTTTCGGTAAAGCGGGGATCATTGCTCTTATTTAAAATCTACCCCGGCCGGAGATTGGAATGACTGTTGCAGAAATCGCCGCCGTAATTCTCGGATTGATATCGGTCTATCTGGTCACCAGACAGAATGTGTGGTGTTATCCGCTCGGAATTATTTCCGTCTTCATTTACCTGTTCATTTTTTTTGAGGTGAAACTCTATGCGGACATGGGACTGCAGCTCTTTTTCATCGTTCTGCAGGTGTACGGTTGGTATCAATGGCTGTACGGAGGTGCGGATCATTCAGCCCTCCGCGTTACCCGCGCACACCGGTCCATTCATGGTTGGACGGTCATCTTTACTGCCGCAGCAACAGCAGGATTAGGATATATTCTTCATCGGAATACCGATGCTTCCATTCCGTTTCTTGATTCGTTTCTTGCCGCTCTCAGCATGGCGGCGCAATGGATGATGGCGAAAAAGTATATTGAAAACTGGATTCTGTGGATGGCGGTGAATATCGGATCAATCGGCATGTTCGGGTACAAAGAATTGTATCTGACGATGGTGCTCTATGGAGTCTATTTGGTTCTGGCCGTCGTTGGGTATATTGAATGGCAGCGGTCGATGGAACGTCAGAGGGTTTCGGGCGTATGATATGCCCGCCGGATCGCCGCAAGCACTTCCTCCGAACCGAACGGCTTCAGGATAATATGCTGCACTCCCAAATCGTCGAGCTCCTGCTTCGCATCGCTGTCCAAATATCCGGTCATAAAAACAAACGAGACTTCCGCATTGCGGTTCCGGAGCTCCCGTAACAATGCCCGCCCGTCCATGTTCGGCATTCCCAAATCGGAAATGATGACGGCGATGTTGTTTTTCTCTTCGTCATAGCGCGCGAGTGCCTGCTGTCCGTCATTTGCCGTCAGTGTCGGGTAACCTTCATTTGAGAGAATCTCGTCGATGGTAGAGACAAGATCCTGTTCATCATCGACAATCAGCACTTTTTTCCTAACGTCCGACGGCGCTGCAACAGACTCATCAGTGTCTATGTGCAAGCGGAGGTGTGATTCTTCTGCCGATGGAATGGCGGGAAAATAAATCGTAAATGCGGTGCCGGATCCGATCTCGCTGTGGACGTCGATCAATCCGCTGTGCGATTTGACAATGCCGTGCACGATCGATAATCCAAGTCCGGTTCCTTTCCCCCGTTCCTTCGTGGAGAAAAACGGTTCATACATTCTTCTCAGCGTCGCATCGTCCATGCCGTTTCCTGTATCGGAGACTGTTAAAGCGACATAAAGCGAATCATCGATCGAGGGAAATGTTTTAACAAGTTCCGATCCGTATACATTATCGACAATAAAAGTGAGTGTGCCGTTCTGTTTCGTCTGCATAATTGCATCTTTCGCATTCACGGCAAGATTGATAATCACCTGATGAAGCTGATCCTCGTCCCCCATGATCGTATCGTGATCGGCGCGAAGTTCGGAGGCGATTGAAATGCTTTTCGGAATGGAATGTTCCAGCAGTTTGCAGACGTCGAGGGTGACGGCGGACAGCGACAGGGGTTTTTTCACTCCCTTTTCGCTTCTGGCGAACAACAACAGCTGCTTGGCGATGCCCGATCCCCGTTCCGCCGCATTGGCAATCATCTGCGCGAATTTTTGAATATCGGGGTGATCGGTTGCTTTCTTTTTTACCAATTCGGCTGAGCCGAGAATCATCGCCAGCACATTATTGAAATCATGTGCAATGCCGCCCGCAAGCACGCCGATGGAATCCATTTTTTGAGCATGAAGCAGCTGCTCTTCAAGCCGTTTTCTGTCCGATGTATCGCGATAGATGCAGAGCAGCATTCTTTCATTGATTCCGACGGTAATGAATGATGCGCTGACTTCAACGTTGATAACTTTTCCGTCCCATAAAAACAACTGTGCGTCTGTCCGCGGAATAAAGAGTTCGTTGTTAAAATGCTTGTGATATTTTTCCATTGCATTTTGCTGCTTGATCAACTCTGCATCGAACATCACCTCGAATGATTCTCCGATCAATTCGGATTTCTCTTTGTTCACCATCCGGCAAAACGCCTGATTAACCATGATGATGGTGCCGTCCTTATCGGTGACGCGCATGCCGTCCGCAGAATGCTCCCACACGGCGCGAAAACGCTCTTCTTCCGACTTTTGCTGGATAGCGGTGGAAATATGCTGAGACACGAAAATGAGAATTTCCTTTTCCCTGTCGGTAAAAATAATTTTCGGATCGTAACTTTGCACCGTCATCACGCCGAAGGTTTTGCCGGCGGCGGTCAACGGCACTCCGAGCCAATCAACGGCGGGTGCTCCGATCAGATCGAGCGCACCTTGTTCCGACAGTTCCTCGAACACCGGCGCCGGGGCATGCAGAATGTTCCCCGATTCGAGAATGTATTCCGTGGAGCCGTGAGAAAAACTTCTCGGTTCCGGCTGCGGATCGACCTCATCGACAAAATAGGGGAAGCTGATTATCCTTGTAACGGGATCGTACAATGCGATGTAGAAATTCTTGGCATACATCAGCTCGCCGATGATTTCATGCAGGCTTTTGAACAGAACACCGATATCTTCCGATGACCGCGTGACGTCGGTGATACGGTACAGCGCCGACTGCAGCCGTTCGTGCCATTTGCGTTCCGTAATATCCGTAATGGTGCCGATCGTGCCGACGATTTGCTTTCGGCTGTCGCGGAGCGGCGCGCCGTACACTTCCGCCCAAAACCGCTTTCCGTCTTTGCGGATCATTTCAATATCGTAGCGTTCCGTTTTTCCTTCGCCGCGGCTTCTGTTGCGTCGAAGGATTTCTTCCTGTTGATCGTCAGGGACAAAAAACGTATATCCCGGTTTATCCTTGACTTCGGAAAAGGTCCACCCGCTGAGGTCGGTCATCCGTTTATTCATGTAGATGATGTTGTCGTTCATATCCGTGATGATCAATCCTTCACTCAGGTTTTCAACGACCTCTCTGAACTTTGTTTCGGATTGAGCAAGAGCATCGGAAATCATTTCCGTATCCTCAAGGTTGCGCACATAGACAAACACCTCATCGATGCCGGAGCGGATCATCCGAGCGTGAAACCGTTTTTGCTTTCCGTTGATTTTCAGGGAGTATTCTAACGTTTGTATGGTGTTCGTCGACAATGCCTGTTCGACGCCGGTCATGATCAGTTTCGCTACATCACTCGGAAGGCGGTCGTTGATATTCGATCCGATGATATTGTCAATGCTTCCGTATAAATCGTCGCTGCTGCCTGCGCGAAAATCAAGATAAATGCCGTCGTTGCGCAAACGGAAGGTCAGATTGGGAATCGACGTTAACAACGCCTCACTCCTTTGTTCCGTCACAAAGCGCGACGCTTCCGCTTTATTGCGCTCCTGAATTTCTTTGTTCAGTTCGCGCCACCGGCGGTAGGAAAAGATGGCAAAGAGGAGGGAAAGTGTTGTCAGAGTAAAAATTATTTCTTCCAGAAACATTCCCGGATGCTGTGCGATGTAGTCGAACAGCTCATCATAAAAGTGAAATTGTACTGAGAGCAACAGTATTGCAATTGCAATCAATGCAATGATAACAATATCATGCCGTACCGTTGATGTATGTTTTGTCAATCCCATGAACCTTTAGTGCTGCTGATAATTGATTAAATAAAAAAAGCAGGAGGAGCACCCCTGCTTTTTTATACTCTCAATTGACAATAAGGAATGCAATTGTTATTTCGTATCCAGGATCAGAGGCAGACCGTCTTTTCCGCCGACAATAATCACTTTGGTGTTCGGTGAATTCGCCAGCCGTTCCGTCGCTTCAATTCCTTTCCACGTGAGCAACTGAGCATTCAATCCCTGATTGACAATCTTCTGGAAATCCGAAATACCCTGAGCTTCGATCCGTTTGCGGTCTGCTTCTTGTTTTTCTTTTGTTAACACAAACTGCATCCTCTGACTTTCCTGCTCGGACTGCAGTTTTTGTTCGATCGATGCGGAGAGTCCGGCGGGAAGCGTTACCTTTCGCAGCGGCGCCGACTCGACGGTTATTCCGCGCTCGTCAGTCACTTTGGTTATCTCTTCAAGGAGCAGCTTTGAGAGGTGTTCCCGCTCCGAAGTATAAAGCGCCTTTGCTTCGAAACTTGCAGTCACTCCGCGCGTGACAGAACGGAATTGCGGCTCAAGAATGATTGATTCGTAATCTTCGCCGACCGTTTTATATACATC
>CAZQSI010000010.1:6526-8139 GCA_964596155.1 uncultured Chitinophagaceae bacterium | reverse complement strand
GGCGGAAGACGGTACTGGGCGTTCGCTCCGATCTCCTGCTGCGATCCGGACGACGTCTGTATCGCAATCGCGGCGAATGTCAGCTGGAAACCATATTCCGGATGCCAGCCCGGATCATACAAATCGGAAAATTGCAGCGTGCAATAGAGAGACGTTTCGTCGTAGCGGAACGACGCACCGGTAATGTCGAGAATTCCTTGCTTGAAATGCTGACTTGACGGATACCGATATGTTCCGCTGATACCGTTGTCGTCTCCCGCAGGATCAGCCGACTCCGCCAGCAGAACAGCTGAGTGATTGATCGATTTCACCTCTGCATGACTCAACAGAGGGTGAGACGGACCTCTCAGCACGGGAAAGACCCGGGAAGTGTCGGCCTGTGCAAGCGAAACATTCCGAAAATATTTTTTGTCCGAAAAATTTTTCAGAAAAATCCGCGGATTATTTTTTTCGCTCAGGGTCAGTTCGGCGTCCGTGTGCCATTGTAACGCATCGCGTGTATGCGAAAGACGGAGAATTTTATCAGGATAGAGTTCGACGGGAGCAAACACCGCATCGCCGTTTCCGTACACCCAAAGGTAACTGATGCCAAATTTTTCCGAAAGATTTTTTGGCGTCATCATGACCGCAAGCGAGTCGCCCGTATGTCTGTACGATATGCTCACCGATCCTGTTCCGACCCTCTGTTCGAATGCAACGTACGTAATATCCGACGGCAGTTTCGGCTGGACCCTGATCACGTTGGAGGGAACATCGACACTGACGCCGAAATAATCCTGATACATCGAGCGGATAAATTCCGCCAGACTCCACGCCTGCGAATATGTTCCGGACAGACGCGCCTGATCATCCGGATGCTGCACACCGGTGTCGCCGATTCTCGGAAACGCATCGAGACATTCGGAAAGTGTTCCGACCGTTCCGCGGCGAAGCATCTGATGCACAGAATTTTTTGTGACGGGATAAATCAGATCCTGCAGATCGTAGCGTGTGGCGCCGTAAATTGCCATGCCATTAAGCCATGTCCAAATGGTTCCGTTATGATACGCGGCATCCTTTACATAGAACGGCGGATTTTCATGATAGGGATGAAAGAGTGAATCCGCCTGGTTGAGTGTTGCTGTTCCGTACGGATAAACCAATTCCTTCAACACCGCGGCAACCATGGTTTGGCGCACCTGTTCCGGAATTGCCATGTCGAGGGCAAAGAGCTGATTCGGACGAAGTTCCGTGGAAGGAATTCCGGATGTATTTAAATGATCGTGCAGCAACATTCCCGCCGTATCGACAAAATATCGTCGAAAATTTTTCTCCAGTCGTTCCGCGATGCTGCTCCAGCGCGCAGCGCGGTGAAAATCGTTGAAGTATTCCGCGGAGAAAACGCCGATCATCAGCTGCTGATGCCACAACGCCTGAATATCCACCGCACGGTTTCCGCGCGGGGACCAGGGTCCGTTCGGTCCGACGGCGTCCATCCAGCTTTCCGCATCGCCGTGTGTCAGGAATCCGAGCGAATCGCTGTGGTACTTCAGCGTGCCGTCGATGGAACGGACAATCACCGGATACATTTCTCTGATGAACGGTATGTCCCCCGAATATTTTACGTATTCATA
>CAZQSI010000010.1:2305-6426 GCA_964596155.1 uncultured Chitinophagaceae bacterium | reverse complement strand
GCCTGCAGTTTCGCCCAAGCGAGGGCAATGGTCAGTTCTCTGTCGCTGGTTTCCGTGCGAGAATGGCTGAGCAGGTTCTGCATTCGTTTTTTTCTCCGGAGGAGAAATTCCTCAGGATGCCGTGCGGCATGTTCTGCAGAAGAAAGCGCGGCCGAATGATTGATTCCCGCCGCGACGGCAAAGATGGATGTATGTTTCCGCCGCCGCTGTACAACCACAATATCATTCGGAACAAGCGAGGATGGAACTGCGCGTCTCGACCATCGGCGATGAGAAAGCGGAGCGGTTGTATCCTGTACGAACGCATCCGCCGGAATGAGGGAGAGCTGCGGATCGGCGCCGGTCACTTCGATCAGCAGCACATCAACGCTGTCCAACAGGGTCATCGTTTCCGTGATGCCGCCGGGAAAGGTGCGGACAAGCTGATGCGGATACACGACGGATCGAGCATTGGACCGGTCGAGTGTGACGCCGCCGCTTTCAAGCCGGTAATCATGAAAAATTTTTTCCGCATTGACGAACCATCCCTGCCATCCGCCGGCGTTTGCCGACAGCACTTCGCCGTGATACGTGCCTGCTTCTTTGTTTGTGTAGACAAATTGCCGTCCCGGATTGTTCACCGAAATGCCGATCTCGTCGATTGTTTGCGAAAAAAGCTGCAGGGAAAATGCGGCGAACAGAACAATGAAAAATTTCATAGTTATTCCTTCTTCATACGGCATTAAAATGGATGACGATAGACCGCATCAGCAAGCAGCCAGCTTGCATCCCGCATCGCCTGCTCCGTTGCAAGTTCCTCCGGAGAAACTTGCGTGAGCGAAGCAAGCCGGAGCGACGATTGAAGCTCGTCATGGCTGCCCGCTACTCTTCCGGCAAAGACATGAAGCGGCGTTCCGGTCTTCTGCAGCCGCTGCGAAAGCTCTGCAATTCCTTTTCCATAGAGCGTCTGCGCGTCGAGCATCCCTTCCGTCGTAATCACGCAGTCGCAGCTGCGCGCCGCGTCGTCAAATCCGGCAGCGTCCAAAATATGTCCGGCGCCCGAAACGATTGACGCATTGCAGAATGTGAGTAATCCATAAGCCACTCCTCCCGCGGCGCCGCTCCCCGGAATTTCCGAACACTCTTTTTTCAAATCTCTCCGGACAATGTCCGAAAAATTTTTCAGTGCTGATTCAAGATACGGAAGCTGTTCCGGCGACGCTCCTTTTTGCGGTGCAAAGACCATCGTTGCGCCGTTCTCTCCCAACAGAATATTCCTCACATCGGCCAGAATTTTCACCGGTGGAAAAGAGCGGGGGAGGGCCGGTCCGGATATTGCGCCGAGCCGGATCAGGTGGATTGCTCCTTCGGTAAGCTGTTCGCCGTTTTCATCAGTACATTCGTAACCCAATGCCCGCGCCATGCCGGCGCCGCCGTCGTTTACCGCGCTTCCGCCGACGCCGATCCATACTTCGGTGCACTGATGCTTCATGGCATCGAGGATCAGCTCGCCGATGCCGCGCGATGTGGATTGAGCGATCGTTTCAGGAGAGGGAGAAAGCAGATGTAGTCCGACCGCTTCCGCCGATTCTATGACCGCAATGTTTCCGGCGGTATAACCGATGCGGCTCTGCACGCGCATGGAGGGAAGCGGTCCCGTAACCTCAACCGTGCTGATCGTCCCGCCGAGCGCATTCATCAGACAATCAAGCGTTCCGTTTCCCCCGTCTGCAATCGGCAGGGAAATGACTTCGGCATCGGGATATTTCCGCCTGATTGTTTTCGAAAGAATCGCCGCGATCTTCTCTGCGGAGAGCGCCCCTTTCATTGCATTAGGTGCGAGGAGAAATTTCATGAATGGAAGGTAGAGATTTTTTAACGGGAGAACAAGAAAGGAACCGGAAGGGAGAAGGATGGGGAAAAATTATCCGGCTTCACGCGGAAGCCGGATGAGAAACGACTGTTATGCTGCCGGTGTTTCCTTTTTTTGCATCTTCACAAGAATAATTCCGCCGACGATCATGCTGATCAGCCAATATGCCGAATCGATAAATGTCAGTCCGAATGATTTGTTCTGATATGCATTAGTCACATACATTACCGTGAGAATAAATCCGAGCCAGTTCCAAAATGCCGCCTGAACCGCACCCTTCATCTCTTTTACCTGAAATGCATGGTGAACATGCGTTTGCACATAGAACAGAACAAAATATGCAACAATCGAACCTCCGAAGGTCATTGCCATTTGTGCGCCGTTGACCTCTCCGTCCATCGGAACGCCGGTGTATTCCACCCACATCGCACCGAACAATACCGAATACCAAATAAAGCCGATAAAAAACATCGCAATCGCTGCGATGGCGACGGCAACATAGTTTACTTTTACATCCATACGAACCTCCATAAGATTATGAGAGACAGTAAACCGGTTTGACAATGTGCCGAAACTACGTATTTACTTCTTCATTGGCAATACAAATCCAATTTTTTTTCTGCAAATGGTGAATCAAATATTTTCTTTCCTTTCTCTCGAAATTTGACGAAATTCAGTCTGTTGTACAATATTGTGCAACATTTAATTGAAGACGGAGTGTGTATGTCAACTATTATAGATGTCTGGGCCCGCGAAATCCTCGATTCACGCGGAAATCCCACTGTGGAAGCGGAAATTGAACTTGAAGACGGAACGGTCGGCCGTGCAGCTGTTCCCAGCGGCGCATCCACCGGTGAGCATGAAGCGGTGGAACTGCGCGACGGAGACAAGAACCGCTATCTGGGAAAGGGAACACTGAAAGCAGTAGAAAATGTAAACAACATCATCGCGGAAGAATTGACCGGTTTCGACTCACAGGATCAGGTCGGAATCGATAAAATGATGCTCGAACTGGACGGAACCCCGAACAAATCGAAACTTGGTGCGAATGCGATCCTCGCTGTCTCCATGGCAACGGCAAAAGCAGCAGCAAATTATTTTAATGTTCCGCTCTACCGTTATATCGGCGGGACGAATGCGAAAATTCTTCCGACACCGATGATGAACATTATCAACGGCGGACGGCATGCGGACAACAATGTTGATTTTCAGGAATTCATGGTTGTGCCGGCCAACGCGCCGACATTTGCCGAAGCGCTGCGCATGGGAACGGAAGTGTTTCACTCGCTGAAGAATGTTCTACACAAAAAAGGATACAACACAGCGGTCGGCGATGAAGGAGGATTCGCGCCGAGTCTGAAATCGAACGAGGAAGCACTTGAGGTGATCATGGAAGCGATTGCCAAAGCAGGATACAAAGCGGGAGAAGATGTGTTTATCGCTCTCGATCCGGCGACCAGCGAAATGTATCAGAAGGACGGAACGTATCTCTTCTACAAATCGACGCAGGAAAAATTCTCCGCCGAACAGATGGTGGCGTACTGGAAGAAATGGGTCGATCAGTATCCCATTATTTCCATTGAGGACGGCATGGCGGAAAACGACTGGGCAGGATGGAAACTTCTGACTGATACGGTCGGCAAAAAAATTCAGCTGGTCGGGGATGATCTCTTTGTCACCAACACTGAATTTCTTGCAAAGGGAATTTCTCAGGGAGTCGCAAATTCGATTCTGGTGAAAGTCAATCAGATCGGCACACTGACCGAAACGCTCGACGCGATTGAAATGGCGAAACGCGCACATTACACCGCCGTGATCAGCCACCGTTCGGGCGAAACCGAAGATGCAACCATTGCGGATATCGCCGTTGCGACCAATGCCGGACAGATAAAAACCGGCAGCGCGAGCAGAACGGACCGCATAGCAAAATATAATCAACTGCTGAGAATCGAAGAAGAATTGGATACCAACAGCATTTTTGCCGGAATGCAGGCATTCAACGTTTCCCGATAACGGATTCATTGCTCTTATCCATCAAATGCCGCGGAACGTTTCTACGCTTCGCGGCATTGCTGTTTTCTTTTAATCCTCCACATGCACCGTTGTAGATCCAATAACCGGAAATTTTCACTCTTTCTTCCCCGTTCAATTTTTTGTATATTAAGGTCAGTTACAAGAAAACCTGCACCGTCAGACAATTGACCTGCAGGAATTCTTTCCCCTCACCAACAGACTCTACCTTTATGGCTCACATTACATTTGGCACGGA
>CAZQSI010000010.1:0-2205 GCA_964596155.1 uncultured Chitinophagaceae bacterium | reverse complement strand
TGCAGGATGCCGCGGAACTTCCGGTGGAGCTGAAGCCGTTCGACGAACTTGTGAAGAGCAAAAAAATTCAGATGATCGATCTGACAAAAATATATGTTGCCGATCTGGAAACAAAGATTGAATTCGATTTGATCAAATCGGTCCGGCTGAAAATTATGCACGACGCGATGCACGGGGCGGGAATGGGAATTCCTGAACTGCTGCTGCCGAAAATCGGCACGATCCGCAGCGACTACAATCCGTCGTTCGGCACGACAAATCCGGAGCCACTGCCGCAGAACACAGAAGAACTGAGCATGGAAGTCCGCTCCGGAAAATATCATTTCGGTTTTGCGACGGACGGCGATGCCGACCGCATCGGCGCCGTGGATGAAAAAGGAAATTTTGTCGATTCACACCGCATCTTTGCCATTCTGTTGAAATATTTGCTTGAACGGAAACATTACCGAGGCGCCGTGGCGAAGTCGCTTTCGGTGACCGAGCTGATCGTGAGAATGTGCGAACATTATAACGTCCGATTATACGAAACGGCGGTCGGCTTCAAACATCTCTGCCGTCTGATGACGGAAAAAGATATCATCATCGCCGGAGAGGAAAGCGGCGGCATTGCGGTGAAAGGACATCTGCCGGAACGGGACGGAATCTTCATCGGATTTCTGCTTGCGGAAGTGATGGCGGTCCGACGAATGAAGCTGAGTCAGCTTGTGAAAGAACTCTTTGACGAATTCGGCGAACATCATTTCGGCCGGATCGATGCGCATCTGACACAGGCGCAGAAAGAGAAAGTGATGAAGTTCTACAAGAGCAAACCGAAAAAGGTCGGTTCGTTCGCGGTGACCAAGCACGATATGACGGACGGCGTGAAACTTTCAACGAAGGACGGCTGGATTCTCGTCCGCGCCTCGGGCACCGAACCGATCATCCGTTTCTATGCCGAATCGAATTCTCCGAAAAAAGTTCAGCAGATGCTGAAGGCGGCAACAAAAGTGTAATGCACTGCTTCCGCCGTTCATTCCCGCGATGAGCGATGCGGATGGGATTCATGCCGGACGATGACGAAAGGGGGATCCTGATGTTTGCACGCAACTACAACGCGTACTACAACGTGATGCCGGACGGCACGGTGAAGCAGATCAATCCGTTCACCGGCACCGAAGTCTGGGCGGTCGCCGGACGGGGCAGCAAACCGCTCGTCAATACTCCCCCGACACAACCCAATCCGATACAAAAACGAGTGCCGGAAGACTACTGCTCCTTCTGCTCCTCCCGGTTATTTGACGTTCCTCCCGAAAAAGCCCGTCTGGTTCTTGTGAACGGACAATACGAAACACTCCGGCATCTGATGCCGAACCGCTACAGGGAAACCGAAGCGGAATTCCGCAGGACGGGAAATCTCTTCGAAATCGTCACGATTGACTACTGGAAAAAAAACTACGACTACAAGCTCAACACGGAGCTGATCACCTGGAGGGACGCGTACATCGGCAGACCCGAAGGGGAACAGCATATCGACGATATCATCCACTTCAAACTGGTGCAATCGGGAAAAACGGCGGACGAAATTCTGAAACGGGAAGCGTTTGACAAACTCCGGATGCTCGACGCATTCTTCGGCGGCTGCCATGAACTGATCATCGCAAAGTCGCATTTTATTGAGGGAGCCGAGAATGATGCTCAACTCCGGTCGTCGGGAGAATTGTCACCCGAAGAACATTTTCAGTACATCAAGTTCACCATCGACGCGATGAAGGATATGCTCGGCTACAACCGCTACATCCGCTACATTTCCATTTTTCAGAATTGGCTGAAGCAGGCGGGAGCATCATTCGACCATCTGCATAAACAGATCTGCGGACTGGATGAATGGGGCGCGTCGATCAGCGGACAGATTCAGATGGTGCGTCAGGAGCCGAATGTGTTTAATGAGCTCGGCGTCAATCTTGCCGCGCAGTACAATCTTGTGTTCGCGGAGAATGATACGGCGGTCGCCTGTGTCGGCATCGGACACCGGTTTCCGACGATTGAAATCTATTCAAAATCATTCTATGCACGTCCGTACGAACAAACGGAAGAAGAGATCAGAGGAATGAGCAACATGGTGCATGCAATCCACGCTGCGCTCGGACCGTACATGTCGTGCAACGAGGAATGGTACTACACGCCGATCGATGCCGTCTATAAAATGCCGTGGCACATTCTGCTGAA
>CAZQSI010000009.1:18827-61184 GCA_964596155.1 uncultured Chitinophagaceae bacterium | reverse complement strand
GCAAACACACTCTTCTCTCTGGAGAAGTTCATTCCTGCGGGAATCGGATTGAATATTATCGAGGGAGGGATCGAATTCCCGATCGTTACATTTCGAAGCGAATGAAAATTGGAGAGTTGTTCCTGCAGATCTCCCAACAGGGACTCACGCTTTGCTTCGTTGAATTGAAGTCCGATTATTTTTTCCGCTGAAAGCACATCCCGTGTTGTCAACGTGTCGCCGGCCGATAGAACTGAAGAGCAGAAGACGAGACAGAAGAATATTTTTTTCATGGTATGCTCAACTATTGTTATCGAAGATCAATTCTCATTGTTTGAACTTTATCCCTGTAAAATCCCGCAGACCGAAGCATCCCGGCAGCATCGGTTTCCGAGGGACGCCGTTGGTTGCAATATTCCACAACAATATCATTTTTCTCCGGATATGCGCTTCGGATATGATCGACAAGACAGAGAATGCACTTAACGGCAATCTCAAGTCCGGTCGTATAATGGATCCGTGCCCCGAAATTTTCGATCCAGACTGTCGGAATTCCTGAAACAAAGATAATGTAATTTCCTGGAATTCGGGAAATGCGCGGCATATCATTTGACGTTTCACCGGCATCCAATCCCGAGCCGTAGGGATTTGCAGGGTCGCAGGCACTGAGAATGATCGGATCATCCCCATCCGATCTGAGGGTTTTTATTTCCTCCATCAGCCGATACGCATCCGGCGTTGCAAATTGCATTCCGGAAAGTCCCTGCACAAAATACCCCCGCCGGATTTCTCCCTGCATCTCCATTCGTTGAAACTCCATCGCAAGAAGCGGCCAGGGAAGCAAATGTTCCTCCCGTTTTGCAATTTCCCTCGCAACAATGCCGTACCGAACAAGCAGCTGCTCCGCCTGGCGGCGAATTTTTTCTTCGATTTCCGCGGATGATCCAAGAATCGACGGATGATAAACCCTCGACCAGCGCCCGTTCCATCCCGGCACCTGTTTCAATGCAGTCCGCACCTGTTTCATCGCGGCCGCCTTCAGCGGATTTCTGCGGGGATTGACAATCTCAAAGCGGTCGGCAGGCATGGTCGGTTCCGTTGTGCGGTACCGCCGGACATTCATCGCTTCGTCCGCGATATCGTTGGTGATCTGTCCGCTCCAAAAAAGTTCGGAGAGCGCATGGTTGATGGTGGCAAGCGAAAAGGTTGTATGCTCTCTGATATCGGATAAGAATGAAGCACCGTTCTCATGCAGATAATGAAGAATTTTTTCGGCATGGTTCGAAAGCTTGTTCGTCCGTTCTTCTGATGCTTCAAGATAAAAATTCCCCGACCCACGTTTGATCCAGATTGTTTTTCCGCTTGGAGCGCCGATGTAAAAATATTCACCCCGCTGTGTGAGCGCGCGAAGAAGATTTCCCGAATATTTTCTGATTCGCGTGCGGAAAATTTCCGGTTCCCAGACATCGGCGTGGAGCGCACATCCTTCCATCTGATCCAGAACAGTAATGAGTCCCGTCTCATCCTCTGTCTGCTCGCCCGGAAGCCGATGCTGCCAATGTAACAGAAGCCGTGTGAAATCGTGCAGAGATGCAGGTTTGATATCTTTGCGAAGCAGGGAAATAGAAGCGCGGTAAATTCTCTCCATGTTCGGACGGAAACACCATTGCTCTTCGTCCGCAGCTTCCGTCAGGCTGCCGTGAATAATCTGATCGGAATCTTTCAGCCGTTCAAGAATCGCTGTGCATTCGGTGAGCGAAAGACCGAACCGATCCGCAATTTCTGCTGCAGTGAGCGGACCGCTGGTGCGGAGCATCCGTAGAATTGAAAAACGGAGCGCCTCTTCTCTCTCAAACATTCGGCTACCGAGATGAGCCGGAAGTCCAGCTGCAGCATCCGCATCGATGGTACCGATTGAGCCGAACAGCGGAATCTCTTCCGTCAGAATGAAAAATTTTCTTCCCCCCATTGCAACGGGAGTGATAATATTTTCTTCGAGCAGTGATTCGAAAAATTCTGTTTGTTCAACCCGTTCGGCAATTTCATTCTCGGTTAACGCTCCCAATCTCAGAAACACTTCCATCAGTTCTTCGGGCGAACGTGCCCGGCGTGTGAGCGAAGTGAACTGCAGCTGGTCAGCCACGGCATCAACGGCATCGCGCCGAACGATTCGCTGCACCAACTCGAGCTGAACAATTTCTCCCACAAGATCCCTGTTGATTTGAGCAAATTGCTGTTTGTGCGGATTTTTTGGATCGTCCCATTCGTACATATACACTGCCGCAAAATCAAATAACAGCGTGGCGGCAAACGGGGAAGGAGTCTCTCTGCTGACGGTGTGAACTCTGATCGTTCCGCGTTCTATATCGCCGATCACCTGCTTGAAATGTTCAAAATCCAGGACATCCGTAAGACATTCGCGGATTGTTTCGACGACAATGGGAAAATCGTAGTATTGACGGACGATCTGCAAAAGGTCGGCGGATTTCAAACGCTGGAGGAAAAAGGGTGTCCGTTTTCCCGGTGCTCCTTTCGGCAGCAATAATGCGCGGGCGGCGTTTTGTCTGAACAGCGCACCAAACAGCGGGGAGGAGGGCAGCTCGTCAAGGACGATCTCTTCGGCACGGCGGACGGAGATATCGGAAAATAACGCAAGCGGCATCCGTTCCACATCCGAACAACGGAAGAGAATACCGTCGTTATTATAGAGCATTTGGATTTCAGTGTTCAAGCGTTCTGTCAACACATGTGTCAGTACGATGCCGAGAAGACCGTTAACGCCTTTGCCGAAACAGGAATGAACAACTATGCGCGGATCGCCCACCTCATCCCTGAATCCCTCGATGACAATGTGCTTGTGTGTGGGAATCGTTTCCGTCGATTGTTCCTGCTCTTCGATGTAATCAATAATGTTTCGCGCCGAGTTTCTGTCGATCGGAAATTCACGGAGGAAGTCGGATCGTTCGGAATGACTCTTTCCGGACAGCTGCTCCAAAAACTCTCCGATCCGGATGCCAAGTTCATACGTTCGTCCGATTCCTTCTCCTCGCCAGAACGGCATCCTCGCCGGCTGACCGGGTGCCGGTGCAACAATAACGGCGTTGGGATTAATTTCCGTCATCCGCCAGACATTTGTTCCCAGAATAAATGTATCGCCGGCTCGGCTTTCGTAGATAAATTCCTCGTCAACTTCGCCGATTTTGGTTTTGCGGTCTTCAAGATATACGCCGAAATATCCTTTGTCCGGTATTGTGCCGGCGTTGGTCACCGCCAGCAATGTCGAGCCCGGCAGAGAGACAAGCTGTTGATGCAGTTTGTTCCATACGATGCGGGCGCGCAGCTCGCGGAATGTTTCCGTGGAGTAGCGGCCCGCCAGCATTTCCAGCACCGAATGAAAAACAATTTCACTGAGCGACCGGTAACAATATGACCGTCGCAGCAGATCGTAAAGTTCATCCACATTCCATTCTTCGATTCCGACCATCGCAACAATCTGCTGCGCCGCCACATCAAGACAGTTCTGCGGTATGACGGTCCGTTCGATGGCGTGTTCTTGCATTCCTTTCGCCACTACGGCGCTTTCGATCAGATCTTCCCGGTGGGTAACAAAAAGCCTTCCCTTGCTCTGTGCATCGACCAAATGTCCCGATCGTCCTACACGCTGCAATCCACGGGCAATCCCTTTCGGCGATTGTATCTGAACGACAAGATCGACCGTGCCGATGTCAATGCCGAGTTCAAGCGCGGATGTTGTGATCAGCACGCGGAGTTTACCCGACTTCAGATCGGCTTCCAGCTGATCGCGCACGGTGCGGGACATACTTCCGTGATAAGCAAAGACTTTCGGGTGCGACTGAAAAGCATTTGCGGGAACCGGTTCGGACACCCGTCCGGTCTGCAGAGGAACGGCATAATTATTTGTGGTATCCTGCAGTCCGGCGAGCATGTCGTTCAACCGGGCGGCGATTCGTTCCGCCAATCGTCTGTTGTTGACGAAAATTAATGTTGTTTTGTGTTTGTCGATCAATTGGAGCAATTCGGGAAGAATAAACGACCAGATGCTGTCCATCGGCATATCGGAAAAATCCCTCGCCGCACAGATGACCTTCAGATCAACATGTTTCTTATATCCGGCATCGATGATTGTTACCGGACGACGTTCAAGTTGAGTATTTTTCCACCTCATTCCTCCGAGGAATTGCGCTACTGTTTCCAGCGGCCGCTGTGTGGCTGAAAGTCCAATGCGCAAAAATGCGGACTGTTCATCCGGCACGGTCGGCTGTTCAGGCTGGCGGTGCTGCCGGATAAGATGTTCCAGCCGTTCGAGAGAGATCGAAAGATGCACCCCACGTTTTGAATTGCTGATGGAATGAATTTCATCCACGATAACATAACGGACTCCATGGAACATCGAACGGGATTTTTCGGATGACAGCATCAAAAAAAGCGATTCGGGCGTCGTAATCAGAATATCGGGCGGTGCTTTCAGTATCCGTGCGCGTTCCGTCTGTGTCGTGTCTCCCGTTCGAACGGCGCTCCGGATATCTTCCATGGGAGCGCCGCTCCGTTCCGCCTCCCGTAGTATTCCGTTGAGCGGAATTTCAAGATTTCTGTGAATATCATTATTGAGCGCTTTCAGAGGGGAAATGTACAGGACTCTGACGCCCCGCTTTGTGTTCGGCTGACGTCGTCGTTTTGTTGATTTCACGGCAATGCCGGGATTGATCTCGCCGGAAGGAGGTGAAGCGATATTTTCTTCCACCAGCGAGTTAATGCACCAGAGAAATGCCGCCAGCGTTTTTCCCGATCCGGTCGGCGCGACGATCAGCGTATGATTGCCGCCGGCAATGGAAGGCCATCCGAGCTGTTGCGGGGGAGAGGGATTGCCGAAGGCGGAGCGAAACCACGATCGTACAACCGGATGAAATGTTTCGAGGATTTGAACGGACATTGAGGTCAATGTAATGAAAAATGTCTGATGATTCTTCTTAAAGAAACTCTAACGATTCTCAAATTGATTTTCACTGAAACAATCGTTATACTTTTGCACTATTTTTTCTTATGAACGGCGAAGCAGCATTCAATGGCCCACGCAACACGAATTCTTCTCATCGAAAGCAACAAGGAAAGCATCGCTCATTTCAAAAACGAAATGCAGCGGTCCGGTCTTCTGCATGAACTGCACACCGTCGATGCGTTCGATAAGGTTCCTGCCCAATTGGATGAATTTACGCCTGAAATCATCGTGTTTGACTATAGTGTGGCCGAGCTAAAGCCCTCCGATACGATCGCCATTCTTAAGAATATGGCCGCCACCATCCCGCTCATCATTTATTCCGATGTGTTGGATGAGGAAACGGTGGTGGAATGCATGCGGTCCGGCGCTACCGATTATGTGTTCAAGCAGCATTCCGCGCGCCTTGGATCCGCTATTGAAAATGCCATTGATAAACGCCGGGTGCAGGAAGAACTGCGGCTCAGCAAAGAACGGTTCAATACGCTGGCAAAGGTATCGACGGTCGGAATTTTTCTCGCTTCCGCGGACGGATTTTATCTCTATGTCAATCAGCGGTGGAGCGACATTACCGGACTCTCGTACGACGGTGCGTTCGGCGACGGATTTTTATCCGCCGTTCACATTCATGACCGGAAACGGATTCGCACGGAATGGCACCGGTGCGTTAGGGAGCAAATTCCATTTAAAGCCGAATACAGAATTTTCAGACAGGCGGATTCAACGGAGTTGTGGGTGATCGGACAAGCCCTGCCGGAAATCAATACGGACGGATCGCTTGCCGGGTTCGTCGGCACCATTACCGATATTACCGAACGCATGCATGCGGAAATAGAAATCGACAGCTCGCGGAAACAGCTCCGCGCACTTTCCGTCCGCCTGCAGAACATCCGCGAAGAAGAACGGACGCACATTGCGCGGGAAATTCACGACGATCTCGGCCAGGCGTTGACCGGATTGAAAATGGATCTTGTCTGGGTGAACAACAAAATTCAACCGACCGATGAAACGATTCAGAAACGGATTGCTTCGATGATGGCGCTTGCCGATTCGACAATCCACAAAGTGCGCAAAATAGCGACCGATCTCCGTCCGGGCATTTTGGATGACATCGGACTTGCCGCGGCCATCGAGTGGCAGGGAAAAGATTTCAGCGAACGGACCGGCATAAACTTCTCCTTTCATCTTGACGAAGAATTGCAGATGGATGAGAAGCGTTCCACAGCGTTCTTCAGAATATTCCAGGAATCGCTGACAAACGTGATCCGGCATGCACAAGCGAAGAATGTCGCCATTTCCCTCCGCCGCGACGGATCAAATGT
Source organism: uncultured Chitinophagaceae bacterium (assembly GCA_964596155.1). GTDB lineage: Bacteria > Bacteroidota > Ignavibacteria > UBA10030 > UBA8401 > UBA8401. The sequence continues at coordinate 54,869 of CAZQSI010000009.1, read as the reverse complement.
TATTCTCTCGATTGAAGATGACGGCAAGGGAATAGCGCAAAACGAATTGTCGAATCCCCGTTCGGTCGGAATTCTCGGCATGAAGGAACGGGCTGCCAGCTTTAACGGCGAAGTCAATGTGGCGGGAGTCCCGAATAAAGGAACAACGGTGCGGGTGCGGATTCCGCTCGGTGAAGCCTCCTTGCAATGAGCTCATGACCCGAATTCTCATAGCCGATGATCACACGATCGTCCGGAAAGGATTGAAGCAGATCCTCTCTGAAGGGATGACGAATGTCGAATTCACCGAAGCATCCGACGCGTCGGAAACTCTTTTCTCTGTCACTTCCTCATCGTTCGACATCCTCATTCTTGATCTCAGCATGCCCGGCCGAAGCGGTCTCGATCTGCTGAAGGATATTATTGCCAGATTTCCCGAGCTTCCCATTTTGGTGCTAAGCATGCATCCCGAAGATCAATACGCTCTTCGTGTCATCAAGGCGGGAGCAATGGGATATATGACGAAGGACAGTGCGCCGGAAGAGCTGGTCAACGCCGTCCGGAAAATTTTGAACGGTAAGCGGTATGTCAGCGCTCTCCTCTCCGAACAGCTGGTGCAGTTGGTTCAGGAACCGAAGCAGGGAGAAGGGCATGAACAGTTGTCGGACCGAGAATTTCAGGTGTTGAAATTGATCGCGCTCGGCAACACCGTCTCGAACATAGCCGATACGCTCTCCCTGAGCGTCAAAACAGTCAGCACATACCGGACACGGATTCTTGAAAAGCTTCATCTCGCCTCCAATGCTGAACTGACCCGGTACGCCATGCACCACAAGATTGTGGAATAACGGCGTGTAGGACAAACACCGACAGAAGAATCCTCCTTTAGCCGATAACACTTCCTTTTTCAGTTCTGTATATTTGCATGGTATGACTATGCAGACATTCCAATTACAAAAGACCGTTAATATCTTCATTGTTGATGATTCCGAAATCGTCCGCGACCGTTTGACATCGCTGCTCTCCGAAGTTCCGTCGGTGAACATTGTCGGATATGCCGACAATCCTCTGGCCGCGACCGAAGGGATCATCAAGACAAAACCGGACATCGTAATCCTTGATATCTTTTTAACCGGCGGAAGCGGCATTCATGTGCTGAAACAGATCAGAAGTAAAAAAATTACGTCGAAAGTGATTATGCTGACAAATTATGCTCAGGAAGAATACCGGAAAAAATGTTTTGAAGAGGGGGCTGATTTCTTCTTTGACAAATCGATAGAATTTCACAAGATTGTTGAGGTGATTCATCGCCTCTATGCTGCGGCCTGACAATGTTCAATTATTCATATCCTCTATATAGCGGAGTTACTTTATGAGACAAGCAATTTTCGGACTTGGCGCGTTTTTAATGAATCGCCTCAACTATCTGCAGAAGTTCGCACTGGTATTGGTGCTGCTCTTGATTCCGAGCGGCAGTTTGCTCTATATCGTGGCGACACAGATAAAGCAGAACATCGAATATTCGCAGAAGGAGTTGACGGGAATAAATTATAATGCGACGCTCCGACAATTTTATCAGAACATTCAAACACACCGCGAACGGTCCATGGAATTTTTCATGGGTGATTCCTCCGTACAGGCATCAATGGCGCAGGCGCAGCAGAACATTGAATCATCCATCCTTGAAGTGGATGCGGTTGATTCGCAGGTGGGCGACGCGCTGGGAGTCCGGGAACAATGGAAGAACATTAAAATCGACTGGAAGAACCTAAAAAGCCGCGCGTTTACCCATAAGCTTGACAAAAGCATGGAGCTTCACAATAAGCTCATCTCGGATGTTCTTGCGCTCGTTGTGGACGTTGCCGACAACTCGAACTTAACGCTGGATAAGGATATCGAAACGTATTATCTGATGAATATCACCAATTTTAAGGTGCTGCAGCTGACCGAAGCGTTGAGCCGTTCAAAAAATCTTCTGAAGTTTGCCGCCGTGGAACCGGTGCTCTCGTTTGAAATGCGCACGGACTTTACGATTCAGGCGGGAAATATTCAGCCGCTCCTGTCGGATATTGCGGATGCGGTCAACCGGATCAACACGTACAATCAGCCGGTCAGTCCCGTGGTGGAACCGTCGTATGTGGATCTGAAATCATCGACCGATCAGTACATCGAAATGCTTCAGTCGGAAATTCTCGTGGACAGTCTGCGCAGAGCGCGCGGCGTCGATCTCTCGCTGATCAACAGACCGATCAAGGCGGGATTTGATGTCTTCGACGTTCAGCTGCCGATCCTGAAAAATCTTGTTCAGGCGCGCATCACCAAACTTCAGAATCAATTGCTCTTTTATGTGGCAGGTTCCATCATCGTGCTGCTGTTCGTGTCGTACCTTCTGGGCGGATTCTATTATTCTGTGGTCGACACCGTGCATACGCTGGAAGGCGTGGCGTCGCAATTGGGCGAAGGCAAGGTGACCGAGGTGGTCGAGATTGACACGCGGGATGAGCTTGGACGCGTGGGACGATCATTCAACCAGGTTGCGCTCAGTCTTCTTTCCCGTAACAAAGAACTTGAGGAAAACAGAATTCAAATGGAAGCAACCAACAAACAGCTGCGGGAAACACAAACCGCTCTTGTGCAGGGAGAAAAAATGGCGTCGCTCGGTCAAATGGTCGCCGGTCTTGCGCACGAAATCAATACGCCGCTCGGATACGTGAAGAACAATATCGAAATGATGATCGGCAATCAGCAGACGATCAACGATGCCGTCGAGCAGTACCGGCGCCTGCTGGATATGCTCGTAAACGGCGTGGAAGAAGGACTTGAACAGACGGTGACCGATCTTGCAAACCTCTCCACCGAACTGGAAAAAAATACCGTGCTGGAAGACAGCAAAACGATGCTGTCGCAGGCGCTGGTCGGTACGGAACGGATTCAGGAACTGATCCGCAACCTGAAAGAATTCTCAAGACTTGACGAAGCCGATCTTGCACGAATTGACCTGAACAACGCACTCGATGCAACGCTCGTGATCGCCAATAACGTGATCAAGAATCGTGCGGTGGTGAAAAAAGATTATCAGCCCAACCTGATGGCGGAATGTTTCCCCGCGCAGTATAATCAGGTGATACTGAACCTTCTCACCAATGCCGCGCAGGCAATTGAAGGACAGGGCACGATTACGATCCGCTCGTACAAAGAACCGGGAAATCCGGACATGGCCGTGGTGAAGATTTCCGATACAGGAAAAGGCATCGCACGGGAAAATCTTTCCAAAATTTTCGAGCCGTTTTTCACCACGAAAAAAATCGGGGAAGGTACCGGGCTGGGACTCTCGATTTCATACAAGATCATCGAGAAGCACGGCGGATCGCTCAAGGTGGAAAGCGAAGTGGGACGGGGAACGGATTTCTACGTTCGCATTCCCGTCGTGCAGCCGCGCGCCGCAAAAAAACAAGCAGCTCCTGCGGATGAAGCAACTGTATCATCATAAGCATTGAAATTTTTATAGAAAAAGAGAAGAGATAAGGAGAACAATCATGGCAATGATAGAAGAGAAAGCAAACATACTGTTCGTCGACGATGAACCGATGATTTTATCATCCTTGAACATGCTGTTCAAGAGCAAATACAAGGTGTACCTTGCGGAAAACGGTTTTGATGCGCTGGAGATCATCAAATCGGTTCCGATTAAAGTGATCGTCAGCGATCAGAGAATGCCCGGCATGCTCGGTCATGAATTGCTCCGGCAGGTGAAGGATATCAGTCCGAACACCGTTCGTATGCTGCTGACTGGGTATTCCGATCTTGATGCAATTATCGGATCGGTTAACGCCGGCGAGGTGTTCCGCTTTATCAACAAACCGTGGCAGGGCGAGTTCATGCTCTATGTGGTAAAACTCGGCGTGGAAATTTACGATAAAGTCACGAAACTGCAGCAGACCGAAATGCAGGGGAAAGAAGAAAACATTACGGAAGAAAATCCGGTGTCGGGCCACCGAGTTCATATCGAAGTCGAAGAGGAAAGTCCGACCGTCTTGTTTGTGGATTACAGCGAAGAAGAGACGGGAAAACTGGTGGACAAGTACGGTACATCCTTCAACGCCGTAGCGGTGAATTCCATTGATCAGGCGTTCCAGGAAATGGCCAAAAAGCCGGTTTCGGTCATCGTCAGCAATATCAACTTCGGCGATGTGGACGGCGTAAGTTTTCTGGATACGATCCGGAGAGAATATCCGAACACGGTTTCCGTGATACTCACCGAAGTGAAGGATGCACAGCTGGCGATTCGGTCCATCAACGAATTAAACGTCTTCCGGTATCTCGTCAAACCGATGCCGGAGGATCAGATTTCCCATACATTGGAAAAAGCAATCGAGCGAAGCAAAGCGTTCAAAGCATCTCCGCACAAAAACGTCCTGAAAGTTGCAGAGGATATTGCACCGGACCGGATGGCGAAGAACGAGGAAAGTACGTTGCGGCTCCGGCTGCGTGCGGCGCAGGCGCTTTTGACGAAGAACAAAAAATGATCAACCGTATCGTTCAATTGATCATGCACACCAGAAAGTTTTTCCGACAGACCCCGCCGCACACAGCGGGGTTTGTTATTAGCAGAGGAGCGGCTGAAGAGATTACCGGTTAACAGCAATGCAGAATATTTCACAAAAAATAGCGGGTGCCGAACATCTGAGCGAAGTGATCGCGTTCTTAAAGAATGCGGACAAATTCATTCGGCTGGGCGATATCGACCGCGCATTGGATGAGATCATGCGCGCGCGCGATAAAAATCCGACGATCATGTACACCCGTGCCTATGAGGAGTACGTCCGGACGGTGCTGCTGAAGCAAACCGAAACGAACGGCCGCGGTTCGGACGCCGACACGAAGCAGACCGTCATTCATCAGCTGATGCCGACGCTGGAACGGATTCTTGATCTTGCCATCAAAGAAGTGAAACGGAGCGCGATCTCCGCATACAAGCTGAAGGAAGTGATGGCGCTGCAGAGAAAGACCAGCGAGACTCAGGTGCAGGAAGACCGTCTGCGTTCCGTCAGCATGACCAAAAAAATTTCCGAGTATCTCAAACGCGCCCGCGAGATGGAACTGCACGGCGATTTTCACAATGCGCTGAATGAAATTGCACGGGCATTCATTCTCGATCCGACGGACGAGCGGATACAGCAGATCGAAGATGACGTGAAACGCGCCATGGCGGCGCACAACAAGAAGCTCGAAGAAGAGCGTCAAAAAAATCAGCAGGCGGAAGACAATCGGCGCGAGCAGCTGACGAAGCAATGGGGCGAACTTCGGGAAAAAGAAAAAATAGCCGAAGCGGAAAAGAAAGAGGAAGCGTATAAACAGGCGCGGGCGCAGAAGATCAGGGAATACATGCATGCCGCCCGGACCATGTTTGCGCAGAATAAACTTGAAGAGGCGCAGGGACAACTCGCATTTCTGATGGTGCTCGATCCGCTGAATGAAGATGTGCTGAGTCTCAACTGGAAAATCCGGGAGGCGGAAGCAAAGCAGAATGAGGAGCGGCTCGCGAAAAAGAAACAGGCGAGGGAGCAGGAAAAGAAAAGAGAAGAATCCATCCGGCTTGCCGTGCGCAACAATCTGAAAAAAGCGGAGACATACCGGCGTCAACAACGATACAGCGAAGCACTCCGCATCATCACCCAGGCCTATTACATTGATCCGGCGAACGAGGAGATTCTATCTCTTGAAAAAGAGATTATGAAGGAGGAAGAGGAAGCGATGCGGACCGAGGACGAGGCGCGGAGACGCAGGGAGGAGGAGCATCGTCAGCGCCAGGAGGCGGAACTCCATCGGCTGGCCATCGAACAGCAAAAACGAGCACAGATGCGGGAGCGGCTCGAGGCGGAATCAAAACTGCTGAGAAGCGAAGAAGAAGTGCTGCTCTTTCTTTCCAAAGCCAGAGGATATTACCGTCAGGGAAATTATGACGAAGCGCTGATTCAGATTGCCAAAGCGTATAAAATCAATCCGTTTGACGACGACATCAATTCGCTGCAAAAGGATATTCTCGAAGCGCAGAAAAAAGCGCGTCTGATGAAAAAAGCGGCGATGCAGATTGTCGTTGAACCTGAACCTGAACAGGATAAGGCAACACTCCGGGCAATCGAACGGCATATTGAAAAGGCGAAGAAATTCAGCTCCAAAGGAAAGTTTCAGGAGGCGATGGATGAAATTGCTGAGGGATTCAAATACGATCCGATGAACGAAGCGCTCTTTGCTCTCGAAGGCGAAATTCAGCAGGAATACCTGAAGCTTGAGGAAATTCTGATGCGCGAAGAGGAAGCGGCGCGTAAGGATCAGGGAATCAAAAAAAGTCTCGCGATGGCGCGCGAAGCACTTTCGCGGCAATCATACGCCGAAGCATTCGGCTGGGTGGACTATGCGATGAGTTTCGACATGCAGCGGAGCGAAACGATGGAAATGCGCGATGAGATCGATCAAGCACAGCGAAAGGCGGCTGAGCAGAAAGCCAACGAAGAAAAGGAACTGGTGATTCAGATTCATTTAAGCAAAGCAATGGAGTTGTTTACCGAGAATCAGATTGAAGAAGCGATGTTCGAAGTGGATCTCTCCCTGAGGCTCAATCCGGGACACAAAGGCGCTCTCGCGATGAAGAAAAAGCTTGAAAAAAAGAAGTGATCATCAACGAAATTGAAAAAACGTTATAATATTCTAACGTGCGCTTGGTTGACATCGGGGGTTAATTTTTTTAACATAATACAAGAGTAATTGTTCATATCATATACTAATAATGGCAAACCCACAGGATTCAGCATCATTACCTGCGTCTGAACGCATGAAGGAAGTTGCGCTTCTTTTGAAGCAAGCGGATAAGCTTGTCAAAGAAGGGGAACTTGCCAAGGCGTTGGATCTGATCGCAAAAGCACGGTCATACGACTCCCGTCATCTCTACGCGCTGGCGTACGAAGAGCGGGTTCGAACCTTGCTCACTGCCAAGCAGCAGGAAGAAGCCAAAAAAGCGAAAGAAGCCGGTGAACCTTTTTCGGCCGGTGCCAAAAAGAGCGAAGAGCCCAAAGAGGCGCCGGCGGATCAAAAGGTTGCTCCGTCGCTCCAGCATCTCTCCAACCTCGCCATTATCGAAGCGCAGCACAGCGCCGCCGTCGCCGCCCAGCAGGAGCAGGCATCGGAGCTTCAGAAGAAAGAAGAAGAGGCGAAAGCAAAAAATGAAGAGTTGAGGCGGAATGCGATCGAATCAAAGCTTGCCGCATTTCTTTCCAGAGCCAATCAGTACTTCCAACGGAAAGAATACAGCCGTGCGCTGGATGAAATCGCGCGAGCGTATCTGCTTGATCCCGTCAACGAAAAAATTCATGCGCTGGAAGATACGATCCGCAAGGTGCAGGAAGATGCCCGGCGAAGCGAAGATGCGGAACGCCAGAAAAAAATCGAGGAGGAGCGTCAGAAACGGCAGACCGTTCTGAAAACACAGTCCGAAAAGTACCAGAAGGAGCAGGAAGAAAAAGCGAAGAGGGAGGAACTGGAACGGAAGCGCGTGCAGGAGGAAAAAGTAAAGCAGTATATGGCGCATGTGAACGAATTGTTTCAGGCCAACAAACTTGATGAAGCGCTGAGCGAACTGGCTTTCGTGGTGGTCATCGATCCTCTGAACGAGGAGGTGCTTCGTCTGGAACAAAAGATTATCGAGATTCAGGAACAGCAGCAGCAGGCGCAGCTTCAGCAGTATCAAAAACAGCTGGAAGAACGGCAGAAAAAACGCGAGGCGATTGTTGCAACCATACGGAAACATATCGCCAACGCCGAACAGTTTGCCAAACAGAAAAAATTCGCCGATGCGCTGAGAACCATCACCAGAGCGACCGTCCTCGATCCCATTAACGACGAACTGCAGCAGTGCGAACGGCGCATTCTTGCGCTGCAGGAGGAGCATATCCGGAAGGAAGAGGAAAGCAAGCGGGAACTGCAGGAACAAATCCGCCGCCAGCAGGAAGAGGAAATCCGGCGGCTGGAAAGCATCGACCGCGAGCGGGTGCTCGAAGGGGAAAACGAGAAGGATCTCGAGCGGCAGCGTCTGGACAACGAGAAAATCCGCACCTACATCGAAAAAGCGAAATCGTTTCTTGCCGGCGAACAGTTCGAAGCGGCGCTGGGCGAAGTGGCGTTGGCGTTCATTATCAATCCGTTCGACAACAACGTCAAGGAAATTGAACAGGAAATCCTCGCGCGCCGCGAGGAATATCAGGCGCTGAACCGTCAGGCAGCTCAGCAGACGCTGCTGGATGAACAGCAGATGAAAGCCGAAACGGAAGCGAAAATTAAAATGCATCTGCAGGAAGCGGACCGGCTCCGCACGGCGAATAAATTCAGCAAGGCGTTTAACGAAGTTGCCAAAGCATTCATTCTTGATCCGCTCAACACGGAAGTGCAGAACTTTGAACAGATGTTGCAGGATGAATTCGACCTCTATTTATCCAATGAACACGACAAGCAGTCGCAGGATGACAAGACCCGGGAGATTCAGCGCTACGTTGACCATGCTTCAGAATTTTTGACGCGTGAACGGTTCGAAGAAGCATTGTCCGAAGTTGCACATGGACTGACTATCGATGCCAATCACGCCGGTCTGCTGGCGCTGAAAGAAAAAATCACCGCTGCGGCGGAAGAGTGGAAAAAAATCAATCGGAAAGAATCGCGGAACGTGGAAATAGGAAAACTTCTCGTCATCGCCCGCGAATACAAAGAGCTAGAAAAATTTGACGAAGCGAAAATCGCCGTCACCAAAGCGCTGGAGCTGGATCCCGGCCGTCAGGAATCGATCGATCTGCTGACGGAAATCAATGCGTCCGGTGCGCAGACGGCGCCGGAACAGCCGCAGATCAATCCGAAACAAAAAGCGGCCGATCATCTTGCCCGGGCGCAGCAGCATTTGAAATCGAACATTTACGACAAAGCAATCGTGGAAATCATTTCCGGTCTGGCCGTCGATCCCGACAATCAGGCACTGCTGCAATTGGAACAGCAGGTGAATGTGCTGAACGGCGCAAAGCTTTCGTCCGATCTTGCCTCTGCCACAGCACCTGCACGCCGCATCTCGCGTGAAGAAAAGGACCGGCTCATACGGATTCATCTCCGCGTGGCAACGGAATTCCGCACGCAGAAAGAGTATGCGCGGGCGCTCGATGAAATTGCCCACGGATACACGATTGATTCTGAAAATACGGAACTGATGGCGCTGGATAAGGAAATTCGGGCGGAACAGGCCGAGCATGACCTGAAATCCGCACAGGGACTGAAACTCGTCTATTCCAGCGGCCGGGCAGCAGGATGACAAAGATCGAATCACTCACTGCGCTGCTCGACGACGCGAAGAGGGAATTGGGCGAGCAGCAATACGCCGCAGCGTTGACGCTGATCCGCGAAGCAAAGCTAGTCGATTTATACAATGTCTATCTTACGGCGCTCGAACATGTTGTCACCGATCTTCCGCTGCCGCCGTCGGAAACCGCCACAAAAAATTCACCCGCCGCAAACACACAGGTTGTTGCATTGCTGATCGACAGAGCAATTCTCGACTGTGAACGGAGAACCGCGCAATCGTCGCAGCCGCAGGACGATCCGGATGACCAGACTCTGGCAATCGAAAAAATCAAAAATCTTTATTTTCAGAGGACCGATCAAAGCATTGAAGCGAAGGAATACGGACGTGCATTGGAAGAAGTTCAGCGGGTCTATATTTTCGACCCGCAGAATATTGTAGCGAAGGAATATGTTCTGAAGATCGGTCAGCTGATCGATCTTCAGAAAAAACAACAGTGACCCGAATTATTTTGCAATTGCAACAAGCTTGCCCAGCGTTCTGATCGTTTTCGGATCGAGCGAAAACGATTTCACATCAATCTTTTCATTTCTCATATCACGGTAATACAACAATCCGCGCACGGTGCGTGCACCGATCATCTGCTCAACCATTTGCTTGTTGCCGACAACGACAAATTTTACCACGTGCTTCGCATCATTCTCGTTGCGGAATCCTGTTTTTTGCACCTTCAGTTCGGAGGAGGGCTTTCCGTCAATAATAAACTGCATGTGCGTGTTCTTCGGAAGCTGCGGTTTCAATGCGGGATTGAAAATCCCTATCTCTTCAAACCGAAACACATAGAACGGATCGCGTCCCTGGCGGATTTCAAAATCGGGATTGAGTACGAGTTCATAACCGAGCAATCCGCTCAGCGTGATGTTGTGCTGAACACTCACCGGAACGGAAAATGACATCCACCGGCCCGGACCATGTTCCTGTATGGAATAAATGTCGTCGTCCTGGGCAGCGGAAAATGATGCAAGGCAGATCAATGCCGAAAACAATACGCTGATTTTCATAAGGGAATTCTCCATAGTGGTTCCATGATGCTCATCAATAATACCGATTTTACCGTAAATTGTAAAGAAGCAAGTTTTTTTCATACCATCATATGCGTTTGTTTTCGTAACTTACCGGCAGTACGGACGTAAGCAGACAAACAGTCCATCATCCATCGTTCATGAACATCCCATCTATTAAACATCAATATCACCGGGCGTCGGCAGCGCTCCTTTTTTTCGTGCTGATGCTGCAGGCACTGCTGACGTTTTACGACTTTTTCAGCTCCCCGACCGACGAGAACTGGTTCCGCGACGCGCCGTCCCGATTCATGGTTGTGAAAACGTTCCATGGCGAAAGACTGGATTCGCGTCCCGCGACCGGCCGTCAGCCATTGGTTTCAGCTCCCTCAAAGGATTCGGTCTATGCGGGCGACCTCATTCTCACCATCAATAACGGTACGGTGAAGACGATGAAGGATGCATACGAAGCGATGGATAAAGGTCCTCAAAACGACATCCGCTTCGAAGTGCTCCGTCCCTCCAACAATACGATCTATACCTACAAAACTGCACGTTCATCACTGAAAAACGATTTTCTCGTTTTGCTTCCCCACTATGTGTATGTGACGGATGTGTTTGCCGGAGGCGCATCGGACAGGGGTGGCATGAAGATCGGCGACTTGATTCTCCGGATCAATCAGGAGGAATTTGCAAGCGCGATTGAAGCGGACAGAATCCTGCGCCTGGGACAAATCGGAAAGTCGCTCAAGTATGAGATTCTCCGGAACAATCAGTTCGTTGAACTGAACATCGTTCTTGCGAAATTTGGCATCCAGATTTCTCAGCTTGTGTTCGCGCTCTGCGGCGCAGTCTGGATGATTATCGGCTTTTTTATTATGTTCTCCCGGCCGAATTTAACTGCCGCCCGCCTGACGGGAATGGCATTCATGTTCCTCGGATTTCTGCTCGCCGTAATTTTTATCCGGAGGGATTTCTTCATGACGACTGAAGTCCTCATCCGGCAGGTGATGATTGGTGCGGCATTTGTCTTCGGCTCCGCTTTCATGTTTCATTCAATGCATTACTTTCCGTTGGAGCGTCCCGATCTGATCGAAAAGAAATGGATAGCCCGCGGTTATTACATCGCCTCCGGTCTGTCCGGTCTTCTCTCATTCCTTTTAAATTCACCCGTGCCGCTCGGATTGATCGCTCTGTTCGGAACGATTATCATGATCACGAACCGAAAAGGTGCATCGCAGGAGTATAAGAATTTCAACAAAATCATCAGACGGACCGTCTATGTTGTAATTTTCGCGATCATCGCAACGGTCTTCGGACTGAATACGAACTTTCAGACATACAGTCTGGGCATCGTGGGTCTGATCCTGCTGATGATTCCTCTTTCCTTTCTCTACACGATCGGACGGCACCGGCTGCTCGACATCAATTTCCGGATCAGAAGAAACATTCAGTACAGCTTCGCGACATTCCTCTGGGGTTTTGCAATTCTGTATATGTTGATCTGGGCTTTCTTCCGTCTGCCGACGCTCGATCTGCCGCCGATGAACATCGTCTTTACGGGGACGGCAATCGAAATTAATGACGCAGCGGAATTTGCTTCGCAGCGGGGCATTTCGGAGCGGGTAATGCTCATGACACTGGCAGTCGGATTGATGTTTGTGATGCTGCGAATGAGAAAGTACGGTCAGCGTTTCATCGATAAAAAATATTTCCGGCAGCAGTACGACTACCGCCGCGCTTCCAGCGAACTCGGGGAAGTACTTGCCACGACGCTGAGCGCGGATGACCTTGCACGGGGGCTGGTGGAAAAACTGTGCGAATTGATGACGCTGAAACGTGCCGGCGTACTTTTCTTCCGCGATGAACAGGCCTGTTCGTGTTTTTCCGCGTATGGATTCGACGGATCGCGCTGGACGGAATTTTGCATTTCGCATGAATTGGATTTAATCACTAGCATCGGCCAGTTCAGAAACGAATTCCGCGTTGATTATCTTCCGGAGCACATCAAAGAAGAATTTTACCGGGAAGGATTTCAATACGGCATTCCGATTCGGTCAAAAGAAAAATTGATTGGTGTTATCCTCGTCGGAGAAAAACGATCCGAATCGACCTTCAGTCAGGAAGATCTGGCGTTTCTCGCCACTACGGCACGGCAGGCGTCGGTGGCGATCGAGAATTCCTTTCTGTATGAAGAACTGGCGGGAAAAGAGCGGATGAAGCACGAACTGGAGATCGCCCGGAGGATTCAGTTGGAGTCTCTTCCGCAAAGTACTCCGACCGTGCACGGTTTGGATATTTCCGGCACATCAATTCCTGCCATGGAAGTGGGTGGAGACTTCTTCGATTATCTTACCAACGGCAACGGAAAACTCACCGTGGTGATCGGCGATGTCAGCGGTAAAGGTACCTCCGCCGCGCTCTATATGTCCAAAGTGCAGGGAATTCTCCGGTCGCTCCACGGGTTTGATCTTTCCCCGAAAGAGCTCTTTCACCGTGCGAACAGATTATTATGCAAGGATCTGGAGAAGCGATCGTTTGTCACCGTGCTCGGAGCGGAATTCGATACAGCAAAAAGTTCCGTTGCTGTTTCCCGTGCCGGTCATCTGCCGCTTCTGCATTTTGATGCCGTCACCGGTACAGTCCGAAAAGTGCTGCCGAGGGGATTGGGACTCGGACTGAACGATGCATCGATTTTTATGACGGAAATGGAAGAAAAGGAAATGCAGTACCGGCCGGGAGATGTTTTTCTGTTTGCCACGGACGGAATCACCGAAGCATACAATGTTAACGGAGATTTCGGCGAAGACCGCCTTCAGCAGCTGCTGGTAACCAATCGTGCCTCCTCGGCACGGAGAATTCAAACAATGATTCTCGAAGAACTTTCTTCATTTGTAGGCGACCGCGAACAACACGATGACCAGACTATTGTGATTGTAAAAGCCGTTTAATAGCTTCGTCGTTTTCCATTCCAGTAAATTCTCCCCAGTCGTAACATCGGAATAGTAAATCTCTTTTCTTTGATAAAAACCGCACGTATGCTCACCTCACGAATTTTTTATTTTTACTCACTATTGGGTTAAATACCCCGACGCTTACATCGTATTTTATAGGACGTCATGCCGAACTTGTTTCGGCATCTATCTCAAAGACCATGAAACGAGTTCAGGGTGACGCAGGAAATACCCCGCAGCTTGCTGCGGGGATGATTTCTTTTCCGCTGAATTGCTAATCCCCCGATAATTGTCTTAATTTAAAAGAACCGCTTCAACCGGTGTCGCGGAAAATCACTCAAATGGCCTTCATATGGCAATAGCGAAAAAATTCGGAACATTTGGCGGCGTTTTCACACCCTCCATCCTGACCATTCTGGGTGTCATCATGTACCTCCGCTTTCCCTCCATCATCGGTCAGGCGGGATTGATCAATACGATCGGCATCATCGTTATTGCTCATATCATTTCCATTACCACAAGTTTGAGCGTTGCCTCCTTATCCACGGACAAACCGGTACAATCAGGCGGAACGTACTTTATGATCTCCCGCAGCCTCGGACTGCCGATCGGAGGCACGCTTGGTTTTGCATTGTTCATCGGACTCTCTTTCAGCGTCAGTTTGTATCTGATCGGATTTGCCGAAAGTTTTCTTCAGTACTGGAACTTTGAGGTGTCGTTGGAATCAATCCGGATTACCGGCTCGCTGGTGCTGCTTGCCGTTACGACCATCACGTTCATCAGTACGTCACTTGCCATTAAGTCTCAATATTTTATCATGGCCGCCATCGGCCTTTCGCTCCTTTCCATCTTTTTCGGCCAGCATGAGTACGCACCATCTGAAGTAAACCTTGCTCCTCTTGCCACGGCAGCGCCGTTCATGGTGCTGTTCGGAATTTTCTTTCCGGCGGTGACCGGTTTTGAAGCGGGGGTTTCCATGTCCGGCGATCTGAAAAATCCGCGCCGGTCGCTGCCGATCGGAGCAATTTTGGCAGTCGGAGTCGGCTTTGCAGTCTATATGGGTTTGGCAATTTTTTATGCAATGACGGTCGACGCAAATGCATTGGTGAACGATCCGGAGATTCTCTTTAAGATTTCTCTTGTTCCCGAACTGGTGATTGCCGGTATATGGGGAGCAACACTTTCGTCGGCGCTCGGAAGCATTTTGGGAGCGCCGCGAATTCTTCAGGCGATTGCGATGGATAAAATCGCGCCGAAGCTCTTCGCCAAGGGAACAGGAAATACGAACGAACCGCGAAACGCTCTGCTCGTGGCGTTCGTCATCGCGGAGGCGGGAATTCTTATCGGAGATCTGGATGTTATTGCCCGCATTGTGTCGATGTTCTTCATTACCACATATGCTTTTTTGAATATGGCATCGGCAATCGAAAGCTGGTCGAGTTCCGATTTCCGGCCGACTTTCCAGGTACCGAAATTTGTCAGCATTTTGGGAGCGGTCTCCGCCTTCATCGTGATGATCCTGCTCGATTTTCTTGCACTGCTTGGCGCGACCATTGCACTCGGCGTCCTCTATTTCTTTCTTCAGAGGAAGGAACTTATTCTTGAAAGCGGTGATGCGTGGAGCAGCTTTTGGACGAACCTGGCGAAACGTGCTCTTCTGAAGTTGAGCATTCAGAAAGCAAACAAACGAAATTGGCGCCCTAATATTGTGTTGTTCAGCGGCGGCGAACAATCGCGCCCCCATTTGGTTGAAATGGGACTGTCGTTAACCGGCAAACTGGGAGCGCTCACTGATTTCAACCTGTTGATCCGCGGAAATGTCGGCGACCGACTGACGGTGCCGGAGTCGGACAGGGAAAGCAAAACGGTAAATCATTTTACGCGGCTCTTTGCCTGCGAATCGCTGGAAGAGGGAATTCGGACTGTCACCAGCGTGTATGGCTTCAGCGGTTTTGAGCCAAATACGGTGTTGATGGGATGGAGCAAAAGCACCAAGAATTCCGACTTCCTGGTGAATGTTCTGAAGGATTTCAAGTCGAAAGGTTTGAATGCCGTTTTTCTGGATTACGATAAAACGGCGGGCTTCGGGAAGAAGGAACGAATCGATATCTGGTGGGGCGGCCGCGGCCGTCACCTCAGTTTTTCCCTCAACATCCTTCGATTTCTCCATTCGGATCCTGAATGGAGGGATGCCGTGATCCGAATTCTCATCATCAACAACGATACGTCGCTGGCCGATCGAATTCACCGAAATATCGGTGCGTTGCTCGAAGAAAAAAGAATGACGGCGGAAGTGAAGATCATCAGCGATGATTTCGGCGCACGCTCGAAGGAATCGATCATTAGCGCCGAATCGGCATCCGCCGATCTCATGATGATCGGATTATCCCAGAGGGACAATGTCTATACGCGCGAATATGTGGAATACATCGGAAAAATCTCTCCCGTGCCGGCCAGCATATTGATCCTGAGTCCGTCGGAGGAATTTGAAGAGATCAACGTGGTGGATGACGCGTTTGCAAAAGAGGATCCCGAAAGCAGTGCCGCAATGCCGGAGGCAGTGATGCCTCTTCCGGAGATCGATCAGGAGGTCGTGAAAGGGAGACTGGAAACGCTCGATGCCGGCACGATGGAATTGATTTCCACATTTATGGATGCAACGATCGGTCAGGCGGTCCATCACCAATTGATGATCATAAAAAATATCAGAGAGTTTGCCGAACAAAATTTGTCGACGCTGAAGGATGAACTGGATGAATACGGAAAACATGAGATTCAAAAGACGCTGGTGCGGAACCATCAGCTGTTTCTGAGAAATATTAACGCGATCATCGAATCGGAGAACCGCACCATCATCACGGAAGCATCGAACGCCGTTTCGTCCGGCATTACGTCGACGCTGCCCCCCATACTGCGGTACCATACGGAGATTCCCGAAACTATCCATGTTCCGTTTCTTGTTTCGGAACGCAAGAAAGAAAAGCAGTATAAGATTCCGTATCAGAAAGCGGTTGTCCATTATCTGAATACCGGTGTCATGCCCGAAATATCGGCGCAGCTCGGAGAGCTTGAACGGATCTCTGTGGCAATGTTCGGCGACATCAGAACCATGGTGTTCGATGTCAACGACTTGTACGAAAAAATGCTTTTGACGCATGATCCGGACGAGATTCAGAAATTGTTGTCTGACGCAGAATTCATGCAGGAATGTTCCCGCATCGAGTTGTACCTTCGCAATCGGGAAACGGATTCGCGGACAATCCTGTTCAATGCGGTTCGACGGATGATCGTCGACCTGAAGGATGATCTTTCCTCCCCGGCGTCCGTCAGGAACCTGAAACGGAAGCTCAGAAAGAACCACCGGTTTTCTCCCGAACCTGTTACTTCATTCGCCGAACAGTGGGGAAGCGGACTTGTACTCATTAACAATACGCTCTATCTGGATACGCTGATTCTCTCCACTCAAAAGATCGTGAAGAATATTCTTCTGAGAAACAGCGAAAAGATCAGGGAATTGATCACGGAGAAAATCGTAACTCCGCTGGAGACGCTTCGCCGCAACATCGACGAAGGTGCCAAGTCATCGTTTGACGGCATCCGGTCGGTCCCGTTTACGGACGACTATCACTCAAAAAAACTTCTGCAGGAATCGTTCGCAAAGATCACCGGGATCATCGAGGAGTTGCCGGAGGAAATTTCGCTTCCTGAATCGCTCTATCGAGAGACGAAGCCGCTGCCGATGAGCGAATATGTGATGATTAATGCCAATGTCTATAACGTTGCAACGTATTACTGCGAAACGCTCTTCTATGAATCGACATATCGTGACACCGAACAGATGGAAGTGGAGATAGAAAAAGCGGTTGTGGAATGCAGGGAAGCCAACAGCATGCTGCTATTCCGGATCAATAATATGCAGGAAGATGCAGCAGGAGCCGGAGCAGACGCATCCGCTTCACGCGAGCTTTTTGTCAAACTGACAGCGCAGGTCAACAAGGAAAAAGAGCGGATTTCCGCTGCTCTGAAAAAAAATGAAAACAGCGCCTTGGCATCGCTGCAGAATACGTTCTCCAAACTCTTCTATCACGCCATCACGGAATCGGAAAAGAACATTTCATCCCGGCAGCGCGAGATCAGCGGAAGAAAATTTGGTGAAGTCATTTCGGAGCAGTTCGATCAGGTGCGGGAGTCGTTCCATCGGATGCTGATCGCACTCCTCAACACCACCAGCAGCGGGATCATACTCTCCAAAAAATATCTGGCGCATACGCCTGAAGCCCGTACGCAGACCGGCGCGGTGCTTGATCTCATCGAAGCAATCACGCCGAAAAGAAAAGTGTATGACAAGGTGCCGATCTTCTACCGCACTCTGTTGAGCAGCAGTTCAAAGATTAACGACGATTTCTGGGTGCCGCGCAGCGAGGAGATCAACCGAATTAAACGGGCGTACGAGCGTCATAAAACCGGAATCGGCGGAGCGGTGCTGTTGAAGGGAGTGCACGGCGCAGGTAAAACGACCCTTTCCCGTTTCGCGGCAACGCAATTGTTCAAAAAAGGGAATATCTATTGGGTGCATGCTCCGGTCAACGGTTCCATCATCGTCGATGATTTTGTCGTGCAGCTGCGCAATGCCGTCGGGAGTACGGATGTCCTTCCCGGAATTTTTTCCGCCATGCCGGCAAAAAGCGTTGTGGTCATCAACGATCTTGAATTATGGTGGGAGCGGTCGGCGGCCGGTTCTGCAGTCATCGAAAAGATCCTGGAGATCATTGCACAGTACGGAACGCGCGTATTCTTTATCGTGAATTGCAATGCGCATTCGTTCACGATGATGAACAAGAGTATTCCGCTCGAAGAGAGCTTCCTTGAGATTGTCGACTGCGGCGGATTTACGACGCGCCAGCTGCAGCATCTGGTGATGAGCAGACACAAATCGAGCGGTCTTGTTCTGCGGTATAAAGGAAAATCGGAGGAGCAGATTTCGCCGCTGGAACTTTCGCTGCTGTTCAATGCATTTTTTATCTACTCGGGAGGAATACCGGGCGCAGCGCTGAATACCTGGAAGGCGAACATCATTGCGGCGGATGCAGAATCGGTGACAGTGCAAAAACCGGTTCTGCCGAATGTCGACATTCTGTACCGGCTGAATCCGGATTGGCTTACGGTGATTGCATTGTTCATTCAGCATAAGAACATCGACTATGCCAAGCTCTCGCGAATAACGGGATTCGATCTTCAGACCACGGGGAG
Source organism: uncultured Chitinophagaceae bacterium (assembly GCA_964596155.1). Lineage (GTDB taxonomy): Bacteria > Bacteroidota > Ignavibacteria > UBA10030 > UBA8401 > UBA8401. Next base: position 36,294 of record CAZQSI010000009.1, on the reverse strand, counting down.
GATGATACAGAATTTGGTCAACGCGGGGATCGTTGTTCCAAAAGGGGTTTATTCTTACACGCTGGGACGAAACATCGAACCGTTCCTGATTTCTGTCTGTGAAAAGAAAGGCATCATCTGACACTAACATTATGATCACTCAATTTGTCATCGTTGCATTGATCCTGTTGTTTTCATTCAGGCTGATCTACGTTCTGCATAATGCATTACGGTATGCACCGCAGATAAAATACCATGTACGCTACCTGCTGCCGGTAATCGAACTGTTTTCATGGATCGGATTTGCGGTATGGTCCATCGATCACATTTACCGGTCGGATAACATACAGGGATTGATCTTCCTCAGCACTCTGTTCGCCATTCTCGCCGTGCCGGGCTATTTTTTACTGCGCGACTTTGTGTTCGGAATTTACCTGAAGATCCAGCGGAAAATTGATGCGGGGGATTCCATCGAGTTCGACGGTCTGGAAGGAGAGATCATTCGGGCGGGACAGTTCAGTCTTGAGATCAGAGACACGCAGGGGGATCTTAACACCATTCCCTACAGCAAGATCCGCTTCAAAATAATTGTGAAACACGGCAGAAATCCGAACCTGAAGAAACAGATTCTGTCCTTCTCAGTTCCCGATGACCGCTCGGTCAGTGCCGTCCGGCAGGAATTGGAACGTCATATTGTGAATGCTCCCTGGGTTGCCGTATCGCAGCCGCCGCGGTTTGAATCGGTGAAACACGAAGCGGGCCGGCTTCTGTTTGAGGTCGCCGTCTTTACCATAAAAAAAGAACATGCGGACTACATTAAAGAGCTGGTGGAGAAAAATTTGCACCACGTGTAAATTGGGATCAGTGGTGAATTTCGAAATTGGAAAATTAACAAATTAACAAATTATCGGACAGCACAATATTTTTCATCTTATCCAAACCATTTCCTCAATTTGTAATTTTATCAATTTCTCAATCCACTATTTTTTTCTCAACGTTGCTTTGCCAATTCCCCAATTTATCAATTTCTAAATTTATCAATCCAATATTTTTTAATACGCTGCTTTCCCAATTCCACAATTAATCAATTCCTAGTAGCGCGTACGGGAATCGAACCCGTATTTAAGCCTTGAGAGGGCTCCGTCCTAACCGTTAGACGAACGCGCCGATTAACATTTCAGAGATTTCAAAGTTCTTTAGACTTCTGATTTCCACCGTTCAAGTAAAAATTTCCTGCTGCTGAATCGAATTGGTAACCACTTGGTGACCAACCCCGTTAGAACATTATCCGGGCTGAATAAAGTACGAAACAGTTGATTCGGTTGCAAGGAATTGAGAATTCACTTAACATCAAAGGCATCAACAAAAAATGCGTACTACGTACGCTTTCCGGGTACCGAAGCACTATTCGTAGGACAAAAGTTTCCTTCAAGACTCCGATTTGAAACAATACCCCCGAACACATACTATTCGGAAAACGTCCTTGTGCCGTTAAAAAATAAAGGCATCCATTGGATGCCTTCTGCTTCTGGAGCTGATTGGTTATTTCTGTCATTTCAGCAGCAGCATTTTTTTTGTCTGCTTGAAACCTCCCGTGTTCAGCGTATAATAATAAATCCCGCTTGCGTACCGGCGCGCATCAAATACTGCCGTATATGATCCCGCCCGCAGTTGTGCATCAACCAACGTTTCAATCTCTTTTCCAAGAATGTCATACACCTTCAGCGTTGCATTCGTTTCATACGGCACTGTAAACGAGATTGTTGTTGACGGATTGAACGGATTGGGATAATTTTGTGCAAGAATGAATTCGTTTGGTTTCATCTGACCATCCCTGTCGAAGACAACACGCAGGATCCGGTTATCGTATTTCGGAACTATTGTGCCGCGTTTCGCTACATACGCTTGAAGAGCCTGATACTCCGAAACGGTGTCCAGAACCGAAACATCGGATATGTTGATTTCAAGGAACGATTGGAGTAAGAGGACAACCAATTCATTCGACGTAACACTGTACCGTTTTACGGGATCAAGCGGTTGATCGTTGACAAGGATCCAGTCGAGTCTGGAACCGACGACACGTTTCGGATCGAACGAGAATGACATTCCGGACACCTGAGGAAAAAATTCATCGTTGAGATCAATCGTGGCAAGCGTTTTTTCAATGGCGATATATAATGATTCTCCGGTGATGGTGAAAGTGACGAGACGGAATCCCAGATAATTGGATTCATTGAAGCCGTAACCGACCACCCGGAACAGATCGGCACCGACGATCGGTCCATTGTATAAAGGTTGAGCGGTTGATCCGCCCGGTTCGATTGCGATATCGGTATTCGTATATTCACGAAACGCATCCGCCACCAAATTGCCGACAGCCGTCTCTTTCCGGCCGGGTCCCGTTAATTTCTCAGGTACCTCATCGAAAAATCCGGCCGCGGTGCCTATCTGCTGTGTAAACATCGGACCGAATTGCTGTTCAATACCGGCGATCAGTTGATCGATCTCGGCGGCAACGGACGGCTCTTCAGGAATAGTGGCGTCGAGCGGTATGTTGACCGAAGAGAGCAGTTCGGTTGACGTATCGGTGACGCGGAGTTGAACTTTCCCCATTTCGGTATAAAATGCATTAGCCTGAGCCACCCAGGTCGTTTTTCCCGACGGATTCGTGAAAGCTTTTGCCGGTATTGAAAGATGATCATGGGCGCTGACAATCAGATCGATACCCGGAACAGCGGTTGCCAGCACGGAATCAATGTTTATTCCCAAATGGGACAAGCAAATGATCACGGAGCAGTTCAATTGTTTCAGACTGTCAATTGTTTTCAACGCGATAGCAGGAATATTTTCGTCGAAAGTCACCGGGGAGGGATTCGACAGATAATTTGTTTCCGGCGTGGTGAGACCGAATATCCCGACATTGATATTCCCAATCTGTTTAACCGTGAATGGGTGGATATAATCTTTAAGATGAAGGATTGAAGTATCTGGAAGAATGATGTTGGATGAAACAATCGTCAGTGGATTTTCACTCATGGATGATTCCAGCGCCATCTGCAGTACTGCCGGTCCAAGGTCGAACTCATGGTTTCCCAGCGTCATCACGTCATACCCGATCATTCCCATCAACTGAAGTTCCGCGACGCCAAAATACGCGTTGAAAAATATATCTCCGATAAAGACATCGCCTCCGTGGAGAGTCAGCACATTTGGTTCCGTCATTTTTGTCATGCCGATGAGCGATGCGGCGCGGGCAATACCGCCGATTGAACCTTTCAGCGATGCCGACCGTTCGCCGATCGGCGCAAGGTTCGAATGGGTATCGCTCGCGAAAAGGATCGTGAGTGTGTCCTGCGCAAGTGCTCTTGAGGCAGAGATGCCCAGCATCAGCGCAATAACACATACCATTGTTTTGTTTTTCATTGGTACCTCCTTTGTTATTATGTGGTTTCAACGATTGTGTCGGAAAGCATTTCATCGATCACAATTGTGAGTGGTCCTGTACTGGTTTGAAATACCCTTATTGCCTCGCAGCCGGAGACCGGAACGCCGGTCAGTTGATCTGCTGCCTTCAGCCGCACCAGGTGCTGGTACGATGCAGGTGAGAACGATATCTGTGTCGGTGCTGCGCCGTTCCGGTCTTCGTGACGTGCCACGGCCTCCTCGATTGCTTCGATAAGATCAAATACCTGTTTCATAATGTTGCTCCTCTCTTTTTGATTCAACGTACCCGGAGCTGTCGATCGAATTGTCAATGCAATGTCAAAAAGAAGTACATGATGGAAGAAAAAATTTGAAAAATACTACTCCGTTTCCGCAAAACCTCCGTCAACAATACGGATAACACGATCCGCGTATTGAACCATTCGCAAATCATGACTCGCTATTATGACGCAGCGATGTCGATCCTTCGAATATTGATGCAATAAACGGATCACTTCAAATCCCTGCGTCGATTCCAGGCTTGCCGTCGGCTCATCGGCCAGGATCAGTTCCGGATCGTTGACAATTGCCCGCGCCACCGCAACTTTCTGCTTCTCTCCCTGACTCATCTCGTTAGGCAGTTTTGTCGCCAGATGGTGGATCTTCAGCCGGTCAAGAATCACGCTCGCCTTCTCTCTCGCAGCATCGCGGCTGTTTCCAGCAAAATCTAGAACCAGATTGATATTTTCTTCAGCGGTAAACGCATCGATCAGTTGAAATGTCTGGAAGACGAATCCCATCTGCTGCGCCCGAAGCTGCTGCAATTCACGCTGTGAATACTGTTGAACATTCTTCCCAAATATTGACACGGCTCCCGATGTCGGCCGTGACAGTCCGGCGATGAGTGTCAGCAGCGTTGTCTTTCCGCTTCCGCTCGGACCGAGGAATAACACCAGCTCACCAGGAGCCGATTCAAATGAAATGTTATTGATGGCAGCCGTAGGTCGTTCATTCGTCCCGAATGATTTGGACACGTTGATGAGCGAAACCGTGTTGTGCGGTTTCGTCGCTGGTTGACCGGTAAATGTGCGCGGTGTCATTTGAACGCCTCCGTCGGATAGATCCGTCGCAATCGTTGAAGAGAAAATGCCGAACTGATCATGCTGATACCGAGTACGGTGAAGAATACCGCCATAATCTGTATCCATGAAGATTTTGTACTGACATCAGGCGAGAGAAATTCTATCAAGTGTGCGGCGGGATAGAAGAGGAGGATGGCACACAGAAATCCGGCAGACGTAAGGATCAACCCCTGAAACATAACAAGTCGCGGAAGAAATCCTGCCGGTGCTCCGAGTGTTTTGAGGATGGCAAAGTCCTTCCGACGTTCCAGAATGCTGATTGAAAGGATCAGACTCAGGATAATGGTCAACACAATTCCACCGATTGATGCGATGGCGTAGAGCAAAGGAAGAAAACCGGATTCCATCTCGCGGATATTGTTCTGAAGAAATTGCTCGCGGGTATATACTTCGACGCCCGGTACAATATCACGGATATCGGTCACAACGGTACCGAGATTCAGCGGATCTTTTGCCGTTACAACAAAACATGAGACAACGCCGGGTAATCCGAAGATCTGCTGTGCGGTTTTGAGCGACACAAATCCATATTGAATGACAAACATATTGGTCCCTTCACTTAGTCCTACGATGGTGAGCAGTGCGTCACGGATCATGACGGTGTCACCCAATTGTAATTTCATTTTCGCGGCAAACCCTTTGTCCAGTACGATGTCTCTGTCGGAGGAGATGGTACGGCCTTCCGCAAGTTTTTTTGGAGCTCCGTCATTCGACGCCGGATCATACCCGGTAAGAAAGATCGACGCCGAATGTTCATTCCTTTTCACCGTCGTGAGTAAAAACAGAATGGATGAAGCCGATTTCACGCTCGGAATATCTGTGAGCAACATTCCGTGCATTTTTGAAAGGATTGAAAAACCTCGCAGGATATTCGTACTATGTTCCTGGATCACCCAGAGGTCGGTGTCGCGGTCGCGAAGATAATCAACGGAGCCGTCGGCAACGCCACGATAAATGGAAAGAAGGAATAACATCAGCACAACACAGAGTGCAATGCCGCCGATCGTCAAGGCTGTGCGTAACGGCTGACTGCGAAAAAGTCGAATGGCAAACATAATCAACCTGATTAATTGAACATTGGTACTTCTGTCCGGAGTTTTCCACGTATCCGATCAAAGATATTGTCCAGATTCGGACCGGTGATCGTCAACCCGTGGTTTTTCAGTCCCACAACCGTCCGGGACGGATCGCCGGTTTTTTTCAGCAAACCGACTACTTCAGTTGCCAATTCCTGTGTGCCGCACGGATAGTTTTGCTGCGTGCAAAGTATTCCATCCATCCACGCATGCACATGCACTATTGCGCCGACCTCGGGAAACGTCCGATAGATATATTCATGCTCAACGGCATCGACCGAAACACGTGCCGTGGGATCATGGTCAAGAGGGACGCTGATGCAGGCCGAGGCCCGTTCATCATCAAACCCCTTTACCAACAAAATATCTTTTCCCACTCTGGCAAGATCAGCTTTATTGACTCCGCGGCCTGTCATCCAGAATGTCGTGTCGCCCAATTCCGATATGCGTTCCCGCGCGCTCAAATTTCCGTAGCTCAGTCCGGTGATGCCATAAATTTTGTATAAGTGGTGGAGTTCATCAGGCGACAGCACCTCTCGTATCGGGAATGGTGTCGGCAGCACGCCCATTGTATCAAGTTCCCGTCCATACTGTTGTATCGTCCGGACGACGGGAGATGGAGTCCAGAACTGGCGCGGCAGATCGGCGGTGATCGTATTGTTAAGGGCATAGTGCGAACCGGCGACCGGCATCATCCGTTCATACACTGCCTCCGGATCGTACGGTACATGATAGAAGCCTGCTTCGGGAGTTGTGAAATAGATTTCCGGTTCTTTGCCGTTCTTTGGTCCGACACAAATCAGAAGATTGGAGAGTGTGCGTATCAATGTGGTATAACATAACGCCCGCATATTCTCCGGTTCCTCCTCAATCGACACGATTGAGATGATAAATGCAGAGGTCGATCGCCTTCGCCCGGCCCGGGGTGATGCGATATCGGTCACATTAAGAAGAAAATTGATCCCGTTCGAATCAGCAGAGATCTTGTGGCCGTGGTGGATAAAGGCATTTACAATACCGTCAACAACAGTATCGCGGTGAGGATTATTTCCGTCTTTAGCGACTGCGAATTTCATAATTGCACCTCGTAAGTTTTGGTCAAAGGACATCCCGTTCCGTCATTTGATGGAACGATTCTCTCTGTCGTACCAGCCGGACTGCTCCGTCGGACACCGTTACGATCGCTGGATGAGGATAACCGAATGATGATTCCATTGCTGTGAAATATGCACCGGTATCCATCAACGCAATGATATCTCCTGTTGTCATCTCCGGCATTAATTTGTTTCGGTAGATCACATCGCCGGCAAAGCAGGCAGGACCGATAATGGTCACTTGTTCTCTGCGGGGTTTCCGGATATCGTTGCATAAAAACAGTTCGTGATATTCATAATATGTCGGCAGTGTCACCGTGCTCAAACCGCCGTCGGCAATGATCCATGTGCCGATATTCTTTCGTTTTTTGATCCGTTGAATCGTCAACAGCAGCATTTGATTTGAACTGGTAATGCAGCGTCCCGGTTCGAAAATCAGTTCCGGCAAAGGGACTCCCGTGCAATGCTTTTGGACCTCATTTGATATGATTTGAATGAATTCTTTCAACGTTGATGGTTGCGTTCCGTTCCACACAGGAAGTTTCCCGAATGCCTGATACATCAGCATTTCCTTTGCGGTAAATTCCCGTGATGTTGGTGAAGCAAAGCCGCCCCCGACATCAAGGATTTCAAAAGAGGCTCCGAGGCGGATGGTTTCGGCGATTAGTCCGGTCAAACAACGCAAGGCACGTGCATAATCCTTTGCATGACGAATTCCCGTTCCTATATGAAAATGGAACCCTTTGAATACCAATCGCGGCATATTCGCGATTATGGTCAAGGCTTCAGTAATTTCGCCTCCTTTAAGGTCGAATCCGAGGGCGCACCCTTTACGGCTTCCTGTTGCGGAACCTTCATTCATTCCTTTGGGAGTATAATCTGGATTGACTCGTAGAAGAATGTGTATGGGGTACGTGTGTGATTCAGAGATTGTGTGAAGAACCTGCAGTTCTTCCAACGAATCAACAATGATCAATCGGACACGGGATGCTATACACTGCCGTAAAAATTGTTCTGTTTTACACGGACCGTTCACAATAATCTCTTCGCCTCTGAAACCCAGCCGCTGTGCCGAATCAAGTTCAAATTCGGTCATCACTTCCGCTTTCAAGCCGGCGCGATGGATGATGTCGACAATTCCCGGAACCGAGTTGCATTTGAACGGATAGTGGACAGAAACTTTTCCGGGATATGCGGCGTGGGCTTCTGTGTAAAATGTTTCGGCGGTCATTTGCAGGCGCGATGCATTCACCACGTGAAGAGGCGTTCCGAATTCGCGTGCCAGTTCAACGGTATTGCATCCTCCAATGGTCAGGACGCCATTCCGGTTTGTGTCGAGATCCCAATCTGATATGTCAAGTGCATTTCGCATTGTGTTGTTCTCAATTCTGTAGGCAAATTACTATTCGGAGGTCTGATGATTGCCACAAGAATGTCATATGGTTGTCAAAATTATGTCAGCCGTTTTTTATAGATGGCGAATTCTTTATCGCGCACCAATCCTAAATGCTCCCGCCCGCGGATGGCGAGAATATTATCGTCTGATGTCCATGTACACTCGAGCGATTGATAGTCCAACGAAAGTCGGCAGGCGGCATCAAAGATCAATTTATACACCCGGGTCCGCTGGTATGCTTTCTTGATCCCCACGGCATAGATGATCAGGGTTTTGATCTTTTTCCTTTTCCATTGATACCGGATATATTTCAACGGACCGATGCTGCCGTTCAGCTCTTTCAGAAGAGGATTGATATCCTGCACACATTCGAGCACCGCGACCGGCGTGCCGTTGTGTTCAACAATCGTGATCAATTCCGGTTTTGTGACGAGGCTCAGATACTTTGCAGAAAAGTGATATTCTTCCGTTCGAAGCGGCAGAAAATGCCAATTATCAGCAAATGCGTCATTAAAGACTTCGCGGATTCTCTCCAATTCATTCCGCAGGTCATTCATCCGGAGATTTCGTACCGTATACTCTGAAGAGGTGTACGATAGCTGACCGCTGCCGAATCGTTGTTTCATATAGTGATCAATATTCTCCCGCCTGCCGGTATGAACGATTTTCATGACGGAGAAACCGGCCTGCTCCAACAAAAGCGGATAATAGTCAGGATTGTACGTTTGGAAGAATGACGGGACAGTTCCGAATTTTGAAATCTGAATTCCCAATTCTGAATAATGGTTCGGGTTAAACGGACCCTCCAGGATTTCTGCTCCGTGGGTTTTACAAAACATCTCGAGATGGCTGAAGAGTTGAGCTGCGGCATCCGGCTCGTTGATACATTCAAAAAAACCGAAGAATGCTGCTTTTGATCCGAACGTTTGCCAGTGCGTACGGTTGATGATGACAGCGGCGCGCGCTGCCGCAATTCCGTCGCGGTAACAAACGAACAGATCAACAGATCCATTCGCGAAATATGGATTTCGTCGTACATCCAGAGTACGTCGCACTTCCGATTGAAGCGGTTCAACCCAGTTCGGATCATTTCTGTAGATTTGCCGGGGTAATTGAAGGAAATCCTTCATTCCGTTCCTGTTCTTAGTATGTTCTACCCGGTAGACCATGCTATATTTCCTTGCTAATCGTTTCAACCACATAGTTGCTATATATGAACGATAGATCGCGCTCGTGAAGTGAACGAGCAGCTTCCCGTTCTGAGATGATCAGATGCGCCAATGTCTCGGGCCGTTCGCGGAAAACTAGCAAGTTTCGATACGTCAAGACCGCTCCGTGCCGGGCCACGCGAATGGTGTGCCGCAGCAGGTCATGAAATGTTTCGGGAGACATCCATTCGAAGATGTTGGTAAAGTTAAATTGTGAAATGCAGTCGTCAGGAAGCTCCGAAAAATAGCGTTCACACCTGTCTGTAATCAATTCGATGCGGTCAAGACGATTGCGAATGATGTCGAAGTTCTCCCGCCGTAAGTAGGGCGGAAGATGCTCTTCGCTGTAATATCTGCCGAGAAGGATGTAGGAAAGGAAATAGTTTTCTTTCGTCGGTAATTCGGTCAGTGCATGTTTCGTCCGCGATGCAAAATGCCGGCTGAATGAAAACGAATGGTCGAGATAAGCGAAAAATGCTTTGTCAAACAGGAGCGTCATCACCGTGCGGCTGAGGAGAATTTTGGTAAATAACCGCCAGCGAAAGGTATCCCACGCACGGCGGTAGAGAGCTTCGCGCGCTCCGGTGGATTCCGTTTCAAAGAATTCTTTGATGGTATTCAACCCGACGGTCCGGTGAAGCCAGACGCGCAACAGCCGTAGGTAATGTTCAAAGCGTCCGCAATGAATCAGTCCCTGGTCAATTTTTTCGGGTTGATTGTTCCAGTATGCCCTGCTGTTCTCATCGAGTACAGTCATTACTTTTATATACAGCTCCGTACGAATCGAAGAGTTCCGGACGCCGAAAAATTCCAACAGTTCATCGTATGATAACTGACGAAAGGCCGCAATTTTTAGCTTTAGGAGGTAGTTTTGGTATGGACTGATATCAAGGGCAATGATCTTCCGCGGATCATCGAGCAGGAAGGTCAGAACATTGCATCCGCCGGATGTTATTGAAAAGATCACATCATCGGATTGGATAGAAAATGCCTCTCTGTCCATCTGCGGATCTTCCCAGCATTGAGCGTAGAGAATATCCTCAAACACCTTCGAATTGGAGGAGAGTCGTTTTCCGTTTTTTCCTTCCTGTGTTTTCAACCCTTTCTTCGTATGATGGATAGCCCAATCAAACACTCCCGGTAAGCCGATGATGACGGTATGAAAAAACTCTCCTGTGAACACTGCTGTAATGTATCCTACCGCAAACAGTACATACAGAGCATTGTATCGGAATCCGTCGTATGTTATTTTGAAATCAGACACAATTCCGTGAACGTGAAGTATGGACGTGATCCGTGGGAAAAATCGGGGAACGTCCGATACAAACGTGCGGTAATCCGAATCGAATCGTAATGCCAATGAGTTTTCTTCGTAACGGACGAGCCGCCGATAATGCATGTAAAACAGCACAGGCAGGAACAGTCCGATGACCGGCAGGCAGAGTGCGAACCCGGCCATTGCTATCAGATCTGACAAATAGATCGGATTGCGGACGAATTGATACGGCCCGCGGGTATGCAATCCGCTGTCCTGCACGCGAAATGCCATTACTCTGTCAGAGGAGAGAATCGAACCCGACCACATTCGAAGTGACGATGCCAACACCATACACAGGGCACTGACGATAAAACCGATTAATGCAGATGTCCCGGCATTGATGTTCACCATCGCACCTGCCGTAACCGCAATGGAATCATTCCCGTTGTAAAAAAATGCCGAGATCATGCAGACCCCAAGAACAATTCCCAATGAAACGAAAATGCGGTATTCAAATTCCCATCGAAGAATTAATTGAGAAAATGTTTTCATATGCTATATCCTTTTTGCGATGCACTGAACCTGAAGTGATGCCGGAACAATTTCGATCGTACACGGAGTCGTCCCGAGGAGTTCGCCGTCTGCCGCGATCAGTACGTTTTCGGGTGATTCAATTGAGAGAGCGCGGACGGTTGTATATGTATAGTGCTTCAGATGAATATGCTCACCCGAATAAATTTTTGGAAAACTGGACAGGCGTGCGGCAACGGACATCTTCCGCATCATTAGCAGATTGAACGCACCGTCATCAAGGCTGGCGGACGGGGCGAGATTCATACCGCCGCCGGTAAATGCTCCATTGGCAACGACGATTCCGGTAAACCAGTCCGCTACGGTGTTTGTTCCATCGACGCTCAGTGCGAGAAACTGATTTGGATACCTGAAAACCGTTTCGACCGTTCCCGCACCAAAACCAATCGTTCCGCCAAGTTTCTTGTATTTTTTTTGAACCCGTTGAACCACCGCACCGCCGATGCCGATCTGGCATTCATTCACAAAATACCGTGTGCCGGTTGTTCCTTCAGGGTTGAGGAATGTTACTTTCCCAACATCGACCGGTCGGCTGGAACCAAAAAGCGCAACGTTGATTTGTTCATTCAGCGAATCCGGAATACCAACACTTTGTGCAAAACCATTTCCGGTTCCGCTGCTGATGATTCCAAGCCGGCAGTCGGAATTGATCGGGCGTCCATTTGAAAATAAACCATTCACCACTTCATTGATCGTTCCGTCGCCGCCGACGGCGATCACGAGATCGCAGCCGTGTGTGATTGCATTGGCGGCAGAGGTAACCGCTTTCAGCGGCCGGTTCGTAACAACGAAGGAGGTTGACGTATCAAGTAATCGTTCAATTTCTTGAAGTATGCGGCCCCGAGATAATTCCGTTTTACCTGCCCCGGAGGAAGGATTGAAAATGATATGAGGGCAGGGAAAATCCATTCGTTTTTCACGCGCCGGTGAAGAACGCAGATCGAGTATAGGTTCGTTTCGTGTTGACATGACATCCTCCGGTGATCGGTACAGATGACGCAGCAATTCTTACTGCAACATACAGGGCGACCAAGAACCGTTTGTCACCGATTTGTCAAAGACCGGTAAAAGAATTGTCAATATCAGCAGAGGGGTGGAGGAGGTAAGATTACGCTGACGAATGAATCGAGATAAAATTATATTACTTGTGTTATTCAATTCCTATAGTTACGTGGTCAGCAATTAATGAGACGAATCGTGAGATTTCTATCGATTTTTCCATAAAGTATACCTAAGAACCTGCAGGAAACGTTCGAACCCAATTTTAATGTAAAATATGCTGTTGCAGAACGGGCGGTGTCAGCATCTTGTAGCATGATTGTAAAAATACTGTCGTTCAGTCAGGGGTGCTCTGTTGTGCAGTGAAGCGGCATCGCGGAGGTGCGGCCTAGACGGAAATTAATAGCCGAATCAGCGTCGATCCAATGAGAAATGAAAGGATATAATTGGCAGGAGAGCGGTTCTCTGTCTCGTTTTAAGCAAAGCTTGGGGACGGGGAAGATTTTGAAACTCCATTCTTTTGAATGGAATAGATTTATGCCAATCTGGATATCTTTGGGTAGTGGAAAAAATATAGCAAACAATCCTATCAGCGGAACTAAAAACGCCGTGACCTTACAGGCCGCGGCGTTATTATTAATTGCAATCAAGAATATTTACGGCACATTAACGTTGAATTGACCCGTAATGGTCTTCTTGACCGATGGATTTCCCTGTTCCTGCACCGTGATCGAAAATGTCCCTTGTGTATTCTTGCCGTTGATCAGCGTGACAGAAATAGTGCCGGTGTCACTGGTGTAGGTTTTCGATCCCATCTCAAAATATAGTCCGGCGGAAGTTCCGTCAGCATTATGTGTTCCCGTCGTTCTCGGAACATAGAATCCGATGTACGTCACCGATGAGGAAAAACCGCTGACGTACAGCGTTGATCCGTCCACATAGGCCGACGGATTTATGAACGAATACGTCTGATTTTCCATTGTGAATGAAAGTGATGTGGAAGGAGGAGTGGACGAAACCAAATCACCGATATTTTTTTTCACCATCGTGTAGACGATGCTTACCCTCTCTCCGTTGACGGAGTCAACAGTGATGGTCAGGTTAGCGCCTCCACCGGAAAACTGATACTTTCCGTAGGAGACATAGGTTTTTTGCTGGTTTGATTCGAGATGTACTTCTTCGGTCTTAAATGATCCGCCCGATGCGCTGATAAACTTTCCGCTGACAAAACTTCCCGATGTGTTGTACGCCAATTTCCCCTGCTGATCGACCATGAGCATTTTAAATGTGCCGTTGGATGATATTTCCACCCCGTCCCGGTTAGCAGCATCATACCATGCGGCAACAAGCTGCGGATCGATGACTCCGCTTCCCGTAACTATTTCACCAAGAGTTTTCTTGATAAACGTGTTGGATTCGCTGTGTGGCGATCCGTTCACTTTCACAACGGTTGTAGTTAACGTGTTGCCTCCGTTGGAAATCGAATATGTTCCAGAGACAACCATCGTTGTTTCTTTACCGTTTTCCATCCGTTTTCCCTCCCATTCAAAAATCCCGTCTTTGGCGCTTTTAAATTTTATTCCAAAGATTTCCGGAGAAGGATTTACAACAAGTGCTCCCTGATTGTTCACCATTAAATTAGCAATTGATCCGTCGCTTGAAATTTGCACGCCGTCATTATGAACGGCATCAAACCAAACACCGACCAGCTGCTGATCGATTGCACCGGTTCCGGATGCAGTTGTTGCCTGATCGCAGCCAGAGATGAAAATTATTACGAACGATAATGCTGCAAGAGCAGATAGTAACTCTATTTTTTTCATTGTATGCCCCCGTTGGATTGTGGAAGGAAGGATGTGACAGTGAGTGTTCGCCATTGCGAGATCTGTGTAACAATACACGCTGAACAAAAAAATTCCGAGAATTAAGAAAATAACAGCAAAAATCACGCCTGACAGATTAAATGAAATTAGATGAAAATCGTCGATGCTGTTCGCAAATTTTCGAAACGATTATTGTTCCATTCATAATTGAGAAAAGAAATTTTGCTTCAACGAAAAAGTGACCGTTCCGTCCGGAAATAGATCGAACCCGTCAGACCATCTTCAGACAAGTATGTCCTTTTCAATTATTTTTGCTCTGAAAGAGATCGAATTGAAGAAAGAACTCCAACAAAATTATTAACCTTGGTTTGTTGGAGAAACAAAAAAACTTTGTATATTTGTATCCAGTCAATGACACTTTCCATTAAGAAAAAAATTTTTCTCGTCGGGGACAGAATCCTCATCGAACCGGACAAAGGGCAGGAAAAAACACCGCACGGTCTCTATTTGCCTCCGGGTGTTAAGGAAAAGGATAAGGTTCAGGCGGGGTATATTATCAAAATCGGTCCCGGCTATCCGGTAGTCAATCCAAACTTTATCGATCAGGAATCGTGGGCGGCGCCGAAAGACCCCGTCAAATACATTCCGCTGCAGGCGGAAGAGGGCGATTATGCGTTGTTTTTAAGGGATGCGGCGATCGAAATCGAATTTGAAAGCAAGCAATATTTAATTGTTCAACAGTCCCACCTGTTGATGCTGATCCGTCCGGATGCGCTTGCGGGTCTGGGACTCAGTCCGGAATGACGGCCGCGTGAGCAACGATATCTACATTTTCAGCGAAGAGCATCTTCACGAACAGCTGCAAAGCGCTCCGTTTACGCAGGGATTCTACACCGTAAAATTTTATACCGAGGGCGGACTGCTGGCAAAAACCAAAACGGAGACGCTTTCCGATTTTTATCTTTATCCGTCCGGCGGCACGCTGCGCGACAGCTCGTTTAATCTTGTCTTTTACGATTCACAGTTTGATACCTATCGGGGTTTCAAGCCGCCGCACCTGAACAGAACGTAATGCCGCCGTACAGTGTGTCCGATCCGGTGTTCGTCCGTAATTTCAATGCTCGATTTTTGACTCTATGACACAACCCCTTCTGAACTCGCAGGATATTCTTGAAAGCATCACCGGCGGATTTTTTGCTTTGGATACGGAACTGCGGTTTACCTATCTGAACAAAGCAGCCGAAATCGGCACCGGTCTGAAACGGGATGAAGTGATCGGAAAGCATGTCTTCGATATATTTCCCAATGCAGAAAATGCGGAGCTGGGTGAAAAATATATCCGTGCATTTGAAACGAAGACGTTTCAATCGCTCGTCAGTCAGTATAAGGACGGAAAGCATGAAAAGTGGTTTGATATCCGGATTTATCCGAACGAGAACGGATTGGGAGTATTTTTTCAGGATGTCACTGACCAGAAATTGCAGGAACGGCAGCGCGAAACCCTGCTCGATATCTCCCACTGCATCAACACCGCCGGACAGCTGGAAGATCTTTGTGCGGAAGTAGTAAGTGTTATTGCCCGGAAATACGAACTGCCCCCCGCCAATGTGCTGCTCTATTTTCACCGTCCGGCGGACGAGCAATTGATTCTCCTCGCTCCGGAACTCTCGCTGACCGATCTTCAGAAAAATCTTTACGCGCTCTCTATCGCCGGCAATGCTTCCTTTGCCAGCGTGGAAGCCTTTGCGACGGGCGACAAGATTGTGACAACCGATCTCTCCCGCAGCGTGTTATATTCGTTTGCGCCGGAAAAAGTGATAACCTCCGAGGTCACCACGCTGGTCTCAATTCCTCTCCGCATTCAAAAGGAAAAGCTCGGTGTGCTTGAAATTCTTCTCCACAATTCCAAAGAACTGGTGGAGAAGGAACTGACGTTCCTGTCGCTGATGGCGAGTGAAATCACCGTCGGGATCAGCCGCAGGGGGTTGATTGACGAACTGCGCGTGAAAAATGTGGATCTCGAGATACAGCGGTCGCAGACAATGGAAGCGCACGATAAACTGAAACGGTTCCTCGCATTTTTCAGCCATGAACTCCGCTCGCCGTTGAATTCTATCATCGGATTTTCCGAACTGATCGCCGAAGAGGGTGAATCAATAAAACAGGACGTGCTGAGTCAATACAACGCAGCGATCAAATCGAGCGGTACGCATCTGCTGCACCTCATTAACGACATTCTCGATCTTTCCAAAATCGAAGCGGGGAAACTCGACCTCCGCTTCGCACCTGTCGGCATCCGGAATTTGTTTGAAGGGGTGAAGCAGGTCGTGCAGCCGCAGATCGAAGCGAAAAAAATGTCTCTGACCGTTGAGATCGACGAGGAATTGGACGACATCATCGCCGACAGTGTGCGGATGAAGCAGATTCTGCTCAATCTGGTGACGAATGCGGTCAAGTTCAGTCACAGCGGCGGAACGGTCATTCTCTCGGCGCTGCGACGACAGAATGATATTGAATTCAGCATCCGCGATTTCGGCGTCGGCATCCGCAAAGAGGAGATTCCGACATTGTTTCAGCCGTTTCAACAGACGGATCAGGGCGCGAAAAAGATCGAAGGGACCGGACTTGGTCTCGCCATCACAAAAAAACTGACGGAACTTCACGGCGGATCGTTGTTTGTTGTCAGCGAATACGGTCAAGGCAGCACATTCATCGCCCGCATTCCGATGATGGTGCAGGTGGAAAACGACACCGAAAAAGTTTTCAGAAAAATATCCGAAACAACCGACGGCAAAGGGAAAAAGCGGGTGCTCGTCGTGGAAGACAAACCGCATGCCCGCACCCTGCTTCATACATATCTGACGGAATCCGGTTATACGGTCGATATTGCAACCAACGGCGTTGAAGCGCTTGAAAAAGCAAAATTATGGAAGCCGGACGTGATTACGCTCGACATTCTCATTCCAGTGAAAGATGGCTGGCAGGTGCTGCGGGAGCTGAAAGATCATCCGCTCTGCAAAGATATCCCCGTCATCATCATTTCCATGGTGGACGAACGGAATGTCGGGTTCGGTCTCGGCGCGGTTGAATATTTCGTGAAGCCTGTGCAGAAGGATGAATTAATTGCTGCCGTGAAAAAAGTGGAGGGACGAGGAGCGCAAAGTTCCGCCAAGATTCTCGTGATCGACGACGACAAATCGGTGACCGATCTGGTTCAGATTATTCTGGAATCAGAGGGATGCACCGTCATCAAAGCGCATAACGGCAAGGATGGTCTCGCATTGGCGGAAAAGGAAAAACCGGATCTGATCATTCTTGATCTTGTGATGCCGGAGATGTCCGGATTCAATGTTGCGTATCAGCTGAAGCATCAGTCCAGCACGTATACGATTCCGGTGATGATTATGACATCGATGGAAATTGACGATGAAACCAGAGAGCAGTTGGAAGGATTTGTGGTGACACTGATGAAAAAATC
>CAZQSI010000009.1:6999-18727 GCA_964596155.1 uncultured Chitinophagaceae bacterium | reverse complement strand
GTCGGCACAAGCAGCAGTGAAAGAAACATGGAGCTTGTCAATCCGCCGACCAGCGCCCAGGCAAGTCCTGTTTTCCACTCGCTTCCCGCCGATGTCGAAAGAGCGATCGGCAGCATACCGAAGATCATCGTCAGCGTGGTCATCAGAATCGGACGAAGCCGCGATTGTCCCGCTTCCATGAGCGCATCATATACTGATAATCCTTTTTCTTCTCTCATTTGATTCGTCCGGTCCACCAGCAGAATTGCGTTTTTGGCGACGAGTCCGAACAGCATAATAATGCCGAGCATGGAAAAAATCGAGAGCGCTTTCCCGGTGAGCGCAAGCGCGGTGAAAACCCCGACCATGGCAACGGGAATGGAAAAGAGAACCACGAACGGATACACATACGAGTCATACAACGCTACCATGATCAGATAAACAAAAATGATTCCCGCGATCATCGCCAAGCCCATGCTTCCGAATCCTTCCTGCTGATTCTTTTCATTTCCGAGATAGAAAATGCCGATGGATTTCGGCAATTCGATCTTTGCCAATTCACTGCGGAAATCCTGCACGATCGTACCGGACGGTCTGTCCACAATTTGCGAATTAATGTAAATAACGTTGATCCGGTCTTGACGCTGAAGTTTTGTCGGTCCTGCTGAAGGATAAATGTCGGCAAACTGGCTCAACTGGATCTGCTGTCCGCGCATGTTCATGAATGTCAGCGAACCGATAGTCGCAGTGCGGGTCCGGTTAAATTCATCAAGTTGAATTCTGATGTCGTATTCGGTATTGCCGTCTCGAAACTTCGATTGATCGTCGCCGGCAAGAGCGATACGAAGCGTTTGGCCAACCTCGGCAATGGAAAGTCCGAAGGATGCCAGTTTTGCACGATCGATGTCGATCTGCAGTTCCGGTCTGCCCGCTTCAGAGGAAAGCCGGACGTCGGCAGTCCCTTCGATGGACGCGAGAAGATTTTTCAACCGCTCGGCTGTTTCCTGCACGGTTTTCATTTCGGTGCCGTTCACGGCAATCTGAATCGGGGCCATGTCCGCAACGCCGAAAATTCCTATCGGGGAAACGAACACTTTTAATCCGGGAATCGCCCGGACAAGTTCCTTAATCTCTTCACCGATTTGCGTGGTCGATTTGGAACGTTCGTTTTTCGGAACGAGTGCAACGTTTAATTGAGTAATATTGTTGCTTGAGATGCCGATGAACCCGTCCTGCGAAATTCCGACGGTCGTGAAGACCTTTTTGATTTCAGGAATTTTTGAGAGAATGCGTTCGACTTCGAGCGACGCCTGATTGGTTTGCTCCACGGTTGCGCCGGGAGGAAGTTCGATAGTGACGCCGAATTCTCCCCGGTCCGATTGCGCAATAAATTCGAATCCGATCAAGCCCATGCCGACAAGCGAGAAGGAACCGACGAGCAGCAGCAATGTTCCGACCGCAATCCACTTTTTATGTCCGAGACTCCAGCGGAGCAGTCGCAGGTAATGTTCCTGAAACCGGTGGTAAAATTTTTCAAACGCGAGAGCGAATTTTCCCATCAATGTCCGGTCGGTAAGCCGTTCCAGTTTTGCAAAGCGGGAGGCAAGCAGCGGAGTGACGGTGAAGGAGACAAAGAGACTCATCAATGTTGCCGCAACGATCACCAGGGCAAACTCCCTCATAATGTTGCCGATCAATCCGCCGACGACCGACAGGGGGAAGAACACTACCACGTCCACCAGCGTGATCGACAGTGCGGCAAATCCGATCTCGTTCCGGCCGCGGAGTGCGGCAAATCGTTTTTCCTCTCCTTTTTCCAGATGATGATAGATATTTTCGAGCACAACAATCGAATCGTCTACCAGTATGCCGATCACCAACGACAAACCAAGAAGCGTCATCAGGTTCAGCGTAAATCCGAGCGCATACATTGCCACAAACGTGGAGATCAGCGACGCGGGAATGGCAACCAGAATAATGAATGAATTGCGAATGCTGTGAAGAAAGAGCAGCATCACCAGCGCCACCATGAAAATGGCAAGCAACAGGTCGATGCCGACGGCATTAGCCGCTTCGATCGTGAAGAGCGAACTGTCCTGAGCGATGTCAAATTTGATGCCCTGTTCCTCAAACTCTTTCTGAATGTTTTCGATTTCAGCACGGACCAGTTTGCTGACCGCAACGGCGTTGGCATCCGACTGTTTAAGAATCTGAAGACCGAGCGAGGCGGCACCGTTCACACGGTTGGTCTGGTTCATATCTTTCACGCCGTCCTGAACTTCGGCCACATCATCCAGATGAATATCGCCTCCCTGACGGGATTTACCGACGACAAGACGCTTCATTTCGTCGATGGAGGAAAATTTTCCCGCGACACGAATCGTATATTGTCCGTCTGAATCTTTAATCTTTCCGGTCGGAAAATCGAGGTTGGCATTTTTTATCACCTGAGCGATCTGCGGAATGGAAAGATTGTACGAACGGATTTTCGCTGCATTCAGGTTCACTTTTATTTCACGCTCTTCGCCGCCGCTGATCACAACCTGTGCGACGCCCGGAATTTTGGAAATTCTCGGCTGAACCCGGTCCTTAAAGAACTGAAAAAATTCCCTGGCCGGAAGTTCGCTGGTGACACCGACGCGAAGGACGGGTGTCTCGTCCAGGGCTATTTTGGAAAGAGTCGGAGTTTTCGCTCCGCCGGGAAGAAGAGCGGTGATCTGATTGACTTTGCGCTGCGCATCCTGGAGAACGATGTCGATCTTGGCGCTCTGTTTGAACTCAACAAACACGAAAGATATTCCTTCAAACGACGTCGCGCGGACCGCATCAATCTTATCTATGCCGGAAACGGCATCCTCAATCAGTTTTGTTACGTTGTTCTCCACTTCGTACGGCGAAGCACCCGGATACACGGTGCTGATGGTGATAACGGGAGGAGAAATCTTCGGCAGCAATTCATAATTAAGCTGCGTAAAACTGAAGAGTCCCAGCACCGTCAGCACAGCAAAAATCACCACGATGATGGTGGGACGTTTTATTGCTAATTCGGTAATAGTCATGGCGTAATGGTTATAGTTGACGAGTAATTGCGGAGCCCCCGCTGTCCGGGGCGCTCCAAATAATTATTTCCGGACAATGACGGATGCATTATCCTGTAAATTGTTTTTTCCGTTCACCACCACAATTTCACCTTCGGTGATGCCGGAAGTTATTTCTACATTTGTTCCGAATTCGTTGCCGACATTCACACTCCGGAGTTTTGCAATTCCTTTTTCCACGACATAGACTTTCGCATCCTGAATGCTGCCGATGACGGCCTCGCGGGGAATGATGATCTTATTCGCACGGCTGACGGAACGGAAATGCACAAGGCCGAACATTCCTGCTTTGAGCGGATATTTCGTGCTGTTGTCAATGCGCACTTCCACGGGAAACGTATGTGCATCATCGCCCTTGGCGGCAATGGTCGCAATACGTCCGTTGAACACCGCCTCGGGGTACACATCCGTCGTTACCTCCACCTTGTCTCCGACTTTTAATTTGAACACCTCTTTTTCCGCTACATTGATCTTCACTTTTAATTTTGAAATGTCCACGACATTCGCAATCACCGTGGATTGCGGCGCACCCATCACCATCGAACCGATATCCACATACCGCGCGGTGACGATGCCGGAGATCGGCGTCGTAATGCGCGTGTCGCTCAGCTGGCGCTTTGCAACGATGTACTGCGTCTCCGCTGTTTGAAAACTCCATCGCGCCTGTTCAATCTGCGATTGAGAAATGGATCCTTCTTTATAGAGCGATTCAAAACGTTCAAGATCCTTTGTTGCTTTTTCGTACGTCATTGACGCGGTTTTAAAATTCGCTTCCTTAAGCTCGGCATCCACTTCCACCAGAACGGAACCGGCTGTCTTGTAGTCGCCGACGTTCGCCAGTACTTTTACGACTCTTCCCTGAGTTTCGGAAATGACCGTGACGTCGTTGTTGGCGTTGATTGTTCCAAGCAGCGAGAAATCGTTTGTTACCTGCCGGCGTGATGCTTCAACCACCGTCACGGCATACGATGTCGCAATGGTGTTGGCAGCGCCGGTTTGAGGTTCGTCACCGGTCTCGCTGTTCATCATAAATCCCAATGAAACACCAACGACAACGATGGCGATGGATATCTTTTTGTAATTGTTCATAACGCGTTCCTTCAGAATTGCAAAATGTAAGTGTTAAAGGTTATTCACCGACAGCTTTGGAGAGACGGGCTGCGGCAAGTTCGTAATCGACAAGCGACTGTGTATAATTTAATTTTGCGGTTAAGAGCGCCACTTCCGCGTCAAGCAGATCGGAGTTGACATTCAATCCTTTTTTATACCGTTCATTGGTAACCCGGTAATTTTCTTCTGCCTGAAGCACACCCTGCTTTGCAACGGCAGACCGCTCCTTCGACTGACGAAGCGAGAGATAACTGGATGTCACTTCAAGCGTTACGCCGTCCTTCAGCTGGGAAAGCGCCTGTTCTGTTTGCGAGAGCAGTGCTTCTGCCTGAGTTGATTGGCTTCCGGAGGTGTTCCAGTTCCAAAGATCATAGGAGAGAGAAATGCTGACGTCCCAGGTTCCCTTAAAATCATCTTTAACAGGGAAAATTCTTTGATTTGGCCTGAGATAATTGTAATTCCCGACAAGAAAGATTTGAGGATACCAGCCGGAACGTGCAATGGAAAGATTGGATTCACTCGCTTTGAGGCGGGCATTCATTCCGAGAATTTCGGGCCGGGATTCAACCGCCTTCTTGACTAATCTATCGATATTCTCCGCGGGTGCGATATCCGGCTGCAATGTGGAGGCGATCGTAATTTCTGTCGAAAGTGGGAGTCCGAGCGTATTGTTCAATGCATACATTGCGAGAAGCACGGAATTTTTTGCATCGATTTGTCGCACTTGTGCATCGGAGAGCTGAACCCGTACTTTTAATAGATCGTTTGTCGTTAATAATCCCTGCTGCAGCATATTTTCAGCGTCCGCCGCATGTGCTTTGATCTGTTCCACATTTTCGTCCACAACCTTTTTAAATTCCTGCGCACGGTAGACATTCCAGTATGCACTTTTAATATTGTAGATCAGTTCGGACCTGTCTTTGACGAAATCCTGTTTTGTTGCTTCATAGGAATATTCCGCGAGATCTTCCGCTCCGGAAATTTTGTTTCCCGTAAAGAGCGGCTGCTGGATCGTGGCGCGGAGTGTGTAATTATTGGTGATGTTGTCACCAAGCTGAGCGGGAACGGTGTTGAAGAGAACCGTTTTGTTGTCCGGCTGGACTGTTCCGAATGCGGGAAAGTTCAAAATGAAAGGATCGACGGTGCTCAATTTTGTATATGCGGCATTCAGCTTCAGCGACGGAAGTCCGAGTGCGCCCGCCTCGCTTGTTTTTGCTTCGGCAGCCACGACTTTAAATTGAGATGATTTCAATGACTTGCTGTTTTCCAGTCCGGTCTGCACCGCCTGTTCGACGGTGAGGGTGAGTTTTTGCTGGCCAATGGCGAGTCCGGTTAGAAGAGACATCATGAGTGCAAAATATTTTTTCATAGTGCAGAGACCTCTGTGGTAGTGTGTGCTGATATTTTATTTCTGTATTTCATTCGTCCGTCGTCGGTCATCATTCCTTCAAAGAAAACGGTGACCGCGGTTTGATATGCCTGGCTGAGACTGATGGGAAGCTGGGATAATACTTCGGGATTGATAACGCTGCGCATGGCGGCGGCATACATCATCACAAAGATGTTCACATTCACATCGCTGCGAAAAATTCCTAGATCGACTCCCTGTTTTACCATATGAGCGAAATCGACCATGACTCTCTCGTTCCGGAACGCTTCCACTTCTTTCCAGAGTTCGGGCAATGATCGTTGAACGTCCAAATAGAAATTCGGTTTCATTTCCTGCATCTGCGACGTCAAATAGTTGATGGTCTGCTTGATTCTGTCTATGAATTCCATCGACTCGTCCATTCTGATGCAATCACATTCGAGATGGATCGTCCGGAGTTTTTCCCTGGTGATCTCTTTCACGATATCATCTTTGCTCTGAAAAAATTTGTAGATGGTTTTTTTGCTCATCCCCATGCTTTGTGCGAATTCTTCCATTGTCGTCTTGCTGAATCCGTTCACAAAAAAATTTTCCCGGGCTGCATCGAGTATTCTCTGCTTCAACTCTAAATCGGACATTGCAATCTCCTTTTTCATTATATTTCTACTGCCTCAGGAAACCTACAACGTATCTATAGTTTCCATTGTTCCGTAAAAAAATGCAGAATTTCTGCATTTAATGACGTCCATCTCTTTGTTTTATTGTAGGAAACTATCGAGGTTTCTACGGTTTCCAATATAAGAATGTTTCACTCCCACCGCAAGAAAGTGAAGAAAACTTAAGAATCGATCAAATATCGAGGAAAATATCAAAAAATCGCATGATTTCGGAGCAATGTTTTGTCCGACGCAAAATCAAGCAGAGGTTTTTAGACTAGACGAATGATTAGGCCGATGATTGTGATTCAATGGCCTTTCGCGCACGGTTATCCATAACTCGAAACCATAATGGCGGTAGAAGGGCGAGTACGATCATTCCGGGGTAACCGGTGGGATGCTGAGGGCTGGGATCAATATCCCGAAGATTTTGATACGGGCGCGAAGCGTTGAGATGATGATCGGCGTGGCGGGTTAATTCAAACAGAAACCAGCGGCTGAGATAATTGTTTGAATTCCATGAATGATGGACTTCTATTTTTTCAGGAGTTCCGTCCGGTTTCACATTCCGCGATAATCCGTAATGTTCAATGTAATTGACAACTTCGAGAAGTGAAAATCCGATCACCGATGCAACGAGATAATACAAATAAATCTCAGCTCCGAAAGAAAGTGCAATCGAAAGATTCCACATCACCGTCAGAAACGTATATCGGACCATTTGGTTTTTTAATGAGTAGGGAGACAGGTTCTTTTTCCGAAGACGTGCATGTTCAAGATGCCATGCATTCAGAAACGAACCGGCCACCGCCGTAAACCAAATTCTGTAAAACGAATGACCGAGCGGAGCCGAAACGGGATCTTCCGGCGTTCCGACCGTTTTGTGATGACCGCGGATATGTTCAATAAAAAAATGAAGATAATTGGTGGAAAACAACAGATACTTCCCGAGAAATTGTTCAAAACGGGAGGAGCGGTGAATCAATTCATGTGCAACGGTGATGCCAATACCGCCGAGAACAAGTCCTGTTGAAATAACGCCGCCGATCGTTTCTGCCGCAGTGTGAGAAATATTGTAAAAAAAATAAAAAAAGGAAACCAAGATTGCAGTTTGAGAAACGACATGACCCCAGAGGAGAAGAGAAAATGATCGATGATGTTTCCACGCCTGCTCTTCTTCGGGCGTTGGATTTTCTTTTCCGGTGCCGAGCATCAATTCAAGAATTGTGATGACGCCAAACACAACTGCCGGCGCCAGGAATGTCCACCATCCAGATCGGATCATTCCATAAAGAGCCATTCCGGGAATGAGATATGATAAAAAGTAGGGGAGTGATCGAAGCAGCGGTGATCGCATATCAGGGAGTCCCTTGTTTCATCAAAAAAATTAAAAGGAAAATTCAATGGTGGCACGGGCGCACCATAATGCGCCCGCTAAACCTACCAATATTTTTCAACGATTTCAATTTTAAAGTGAAATTTTTTCTGGTCCCAACCCGGCGGCTATCGCAGAATCTCCTCTAGTGAAGTTTTTGCATCGGTCTTTTCATCGCGGTATTTCACGATTATCGGAGCATAGAGATACAGTCCATTTTTTTCGGCAAATCCAGACGATATTGCTCTGCTTCCTGCAACCACGACCGCGTGTTCGGGTATAATCAGCGATCCGCCGGCATCCTTTCGAATCACCGTTTCACGAACAAGATCATAGACAGGAGTCGAAGCGTTAAGGATGACACCTGTTCCGAGTACTGCCCTTCTCTTTATTATCGTTCCTTCATACACTCCGCAATTTCCTCCGATCATAACCTCGTCTTCGACAATGACGGGCAGTGCGCCGATCGGTTCAAGTACGCCGCCAATCTGGGATGCCGCACTGAGATGTACTCCCTTGCCGATATACGCACACGAACCGACCAGTGCATGGGAATCGATCATTGTGCGGCTGTCGATATAGGCACCAACATTGATATAGGCCGGCGGCATTATGATTACACCGGGTGCAATGTATGCGCCTTTTCGAACGGAGGTTCCGCCGGGAACGATTCTGACCTGATCGTTCCGGGAGAATGTTTTTAACGGAAATGTATTTTTGTCGAAGAATGAGAAAGGCTTCGCATGCGGTACCGAGGCGAGCGTACCTAACCGAAATCCGAGCAGTATTCCCTTTTTCACCCATGTATGAACCTTCCACGATCCGTTCAGGAACTCTACGGTGCGGATGGATCCGTTATCAAGGTGTGTGAGAAACCGGCGAAACAGAGCGAGTCCGTTTTTGGACGGTTGTTCAAATTCCCGTTCAATTGCATTGCGGAGATTTTCGGATTGATCCTTCATGTTAAATGCTCCACAAGCGAAAGCTCTTCCAGCACGCGGCGGAGTTTAAATTTGTGATCCATGGAAAGGGTTGTGAGCGGCAGACGGTACACTTCATGAATCATACCCATCATTGATAACGCCGATTTTGCAGGAATCGGGTTTGACTCGATGAAATTGGCATTCATCAAATCGAGCAAACGCTCATGGATCGTCCTCGCACGGAGAAAATCTCCTTCCAGACAGCATCGCACCATCGCGGAGAATTCTTCCGGTACTTCATTCGCAACCACGGAGATGACTCCGTCCCCGCCTAACGCCATCATCGGCAGCGTCAATGCATCATCCCCGGAAAGAACCGAAAAATGGTTCGGCCGGTGCCTGAGAATTTCCATCACCTGAGGAATATTCCCGGACGCTTCCTTTACTCCTGCAATGCCGGGAATCTCGGAAAGGCGCAATATCGTTTCCGCAGAGATGTTGCTTCCCGTTCGTCCGGGAACATTGTAGACGAAAATCGGAATATCCACTGCCTCAGCGATCGCTTTATAATGCTCAAAGAATCCCTGTTGCGTCGGTTTATTGTAATAGGGTGCGACGGAAAGCGCTGCGCTCGCGCCGATGGCACGAGCATGCTGCGTCAGCGAAATTGCTTCCCGCGTGGAATTGCTGCCGGCACCGACGATGATCGGCACTCTTCCTGCCGCCTGCTCGGCAACAATATCCATTACATGATGATGTTCCGGATGGGATAAAGTTGCACTTTCTCCTGTGGTACCGCACGGAACCAATCCGTTGACACCATGTGTAATCTGAAACTCCACGAGACGGCGAAGTGCATCGGTATCAATATCGCCGCCGGGAAGCATCGGCGTGACGAGAGCGGTGGCAACACCGCGAAAAGAAAATGATGAGGACATACGGGACTCCTTTAGTGATGATGGGAAAATATTGACCGTTCTAAAAGTTCTTCAAATGAATACACTCCTTTAACATTCCGGGTCATTTCTGCCGCCCGTACCGCACCTGCGGCAAATCCTGAACGATGGTGGGCTCGGTGCACCAGTTCGATTTCATCGGAAAGGGAATGGAAGAGCACGGAATGCGTTCCGATGACACTGCCGATGCGTGAACTGGCGATGTTGATTTCATGAGGGAGAATCGGGGAGTCATCAAGCGGATTCTTCACTGATGCTTTCCGCTGCAGCTGTTCAGTCAGTATCTGCGCAATTGTTGCTGCGGTTCCGCTCGGAGCATCTTTTTTCCGCGTATGGTGGATTTCGTGAATACCGGCATCATACTCATCGAACGAATTCATCAACCGTGCGGATTCGCGGATAATTCTGAAGAAAAGCTGAACTCCGACCGAAAAATTATTTCCGTAGATCAGCGTGCCGTGACCTTGCTGAGCGGCGGCAAGGATTTCGGTCTTTTGCCGCTGCCAGCCGGTTGTTCCCTCAATCAGCGGAATGCCTGCCGCAGTACAGATATCAACATGATTCCGGACAGCGTCAGCCGCAGAAAAATCGATGCAGCAATCGATCGGATGGCGTTGATAATATTCATCCGCAGCGGACGGCAGAGGATTGCGCGGCGTAAATACGGCGGCGATGGTGTGACCGCGCTGAACCGTGGAAGATTCAACGTGACGTCCCATGGCGCCGTAGCCGATGATAGCGATGTTCATAACATTCCTTTAAAATGAAAAAACGCAGAGAAGCGCGAACGACTCTCTGCGTTTGAATGGTATGAACCGCCTTGGTGACGGCAGGATAAAAATCTCAGCAGATGGTCAATAGCGCTTTGTACCGGTATCCCGGAACAACAGTCTGCAAGCCGTTATCCTGCAGCCCAAGATACGGATGGAAACACATCCGATCTTTCGGCGGTACTTGCCGCAAACCTTTTCTCCCTGCGTCACCGAGCTGTTTCGCTCTCGGCAGGGATACTCGTGTGTACCGCTCCTCTAAGACTGTAATAATTAACAAAATTGCCTTTCGGTAATCAACATTTTTTTTGTATTTTTATTCCGGCACAACTGTTTTTTGCTTTTGACCACCATCATCGGAATGTTGCGGCGCACGCGCCATTTATCATGACAGCGAAACTTGCATTGGAAAACGGAACAATCTTCACCGGAGAGCATTTCGGTGCTGAGGGAGAAACAACGGGTGAGGTCTGTTTTAATACCAGTATGACCGGTTATCAGGAGATTCTCACCGATCCGTCATACGCCGGACAAATAGTGACGATGACCTATCCGTTAATCGGAAATTACGGCGTCAACACCGACGATCTCGAATCGGTGAAGCCGCAGGTGAGCGGATTCGTCGTAAAGGAATATTTCGATTTTCATAGCAATTGGCGGGCAAATTCTTCTCTCGGCGACTGGCTGAAAAAAAACAACATCCTGGCCATTCAAGGCATCGATACGCGCATGCTGACAAAAATCATCCGCAGCCAGGGAGCGATGCGCGGCATTATTTCCACCACCGATCTTGATGATGCGTCGCTGATCGCCAAAGCACGGTCATCGGCGGATATGAACGGCCTGGATCTTGCGAAAACGGTCACCACAAAAAAAGAATACAGTTGGGACAGTGTTGATAAGACCTCGTACGCTCTGAAAACGCGGAACGGTGAAACAAACAACGCCTCCCATCACGTTGTGGTGTTCGATTACGGCGTGAAACAAAATATCCTTCGGCGGTTGACGTCTTACGGATGCCGTCTGACCGTTGTTCCCGCCGGTTATTCTGCGGAACAGGTACTCGCAATGAATCCGGACGGTATTTTTCTTTCGAACGGCCCGGGAGATCCGGATGCAGTGAAATATGCCATTCAGAATATCAAACAATTGATTGGAAAAAAACCGATCTTCGGAATTTGTCTCGGACATCAATTGCTGGGGCTGGCGCTGGGAGGAAAAACGTTTAAGCTGAAATTCGGACATCGGGGCGGAAACCATCCCGTAAAGAATCTGAAAACTCAGGCAATTGAAATTACTTCTCAAAATCACGGTTTTGCCGTAGATTGGAAATCAATGGATCAGTCCGCGGTGGAACTGACTCACATCAATCTCAACGATCAGACGGTGGAAGGATTCGAACACAAACACCATCCGCTCTTTTGTGTTCAGTATCATCCCGAAGCGTCGCCCGGTCCTCACGACAGCGATTATCTCTTCTCGAAGTTCATCA
>CAZQSI010000009.1:0-6899 GCA_964596155.1 uncultured Chitinophagaceae bacterium | reverse complement strand
TCCGCTCTCGACAAGCACCTGAATTCGCCGTCCTTCCCGCGGGTACGATTCGAGACGCGTGATCGTCCAGTTTGAAGCATCAACCCAGATAAAACTTTCTTGCACCTGTTTCCGCTTTTCCGGCTTGGTGATGAGCCGGATCTTATAGACCGTTGTTCCATCGGATGTTTCCGTGCCGATCAGCGAGGCGTCGAAGCGATTCAGCAGATCCGACGGATTCATATCCAGAATGTTCCTCGGCAGGAATGACGTGCCTTTCGACTCGGTCTTGAACTTATTCGGTTGTTTGAAATAGAGTGTTACATTCATCTGAGGAACTTTCAGGCGCTCCATGGAAAGTTTTCCCGTCAGTTGAACCGAATAATCCTGAACCGCGTCGAAGTTTGCCTTTACGTTGAGTAAAATTTTTTCTGCCGTCAACTGCTGGGCCGGGGAGATTCCGGCACCGAGCATGAATAAGATGAAAACCGCCGCACACTGCTTCATTGAGTACTCCCTTACGAAATTCTTTTAGCGATGAAAATATTGTACAGAATCATCAGGATGGTCGAACCGAAACCGATGGCAGCGAGAATTCCCCACATCATCATCGGATTCATCGTGTCCTGTAAATACGTTTTCACCAGCCATCCGGACAGCGGACCGGCGACGAACGAACCGATTGCCACGGGGAGGAATGCGAATCCCATGAACGTCCCGACCTGATCCTGCGGCGCCAGGGATGCCACGTACTCATAAAATCTCGGTGCCTGTGTGGCTTCACCGATTGCAAACAGAATCATCGCAAACACTGCTGCGGTAATCGTCGGCGAAACCGCCATCAATATCCAGGACGAACTCGCTATCGCAAATCCGAGCGACATGGCGGTGATGGGACTCCATTTCTTTACGAGAGCGGTGATCGGAACACTGACCAGAATTATCGTCCACGCATCAATGGTTTCAAGAATTTCGAATTGCGGGAACTGCAGCACTTCCGTGATATAGAACGGGAAGGAATAAAAAATCTGCCAGAACATGATCCAAAATCCCGAAAAAATCACCAAGAAGGATATGAATTTAATATTCTTGAAGACGGTCAGCATATCCCCGAAGACTTTTGCCAGTGATGCCTGCGGTTTCGCATCGGCCGGCTTCGGGGGCTCTTTATAGAAGAAAAGTGTGCCGAGAAACAGAAAGAACGAGGTGACGGAGGACATGATCAGCACGTATTCGATTCCCAATCCTTCGCGGACCTGCAGGGCGAGAATCGGACCGATCGCACCGCCGATATTCACCAACGTATAATAGATGGAATAACCGAGAGACTGAACATTCGAACTTGAAGTTTTGGCAACGGTGCCGACGATGCACGGTTTGATCAGTGATCCGCCGATTGCGGTAAGTATCAGCACCGTGACGACATAGGTCGTTTTCCCGATCGATTCAACAATCGCTTGGCCGAACTCAAGTCCCGCAAGTCCGATCAAAAAATAACCGACGGTGAAGAACGCAAAGCAGGCGGCAAGCGTTCGTTTAAATCCGTACCGGTCCACAAACACACCGGCAATAATCGGAAGGGAATAGAGCAGTCCGGAAAACAATCCCGCTAGCGTTCCGGCCGCCTGTACGCCGAGTCCGACGCGGTTGGCTAGATAGACTGTCAATACCGCCTTGGAGCCGTAAAAGGCGAAGCGCTCGAACAGTTCGAGGGTATTGGCAATCCAAAATGTGGGAAGAAAACCAGTTTTCATTTCGGAAATGGTTTTGGAAATGTTCATGCGGTTCCTGTCGACTATTATCGGAAAATATTATGAAAGGATATCCTTGCGCTTAAAGATCAGAAGCGTGCCTGCCCAGAATGCGGCACTGTACACCGTGAGAATGGAAAGCGACGTCGTGATTGTTTCCCAATCGTACGGATCACGGAGCGCCTGTTGCCAGACATTCATGTGCGTTGTAAAGAGCCATGGTTTAATCGATTCGACCGATTCCACCGGAAGAAACGTAATGATGTAAAAAATCGCGATGATGGTCATCGTGATGATAATCGGTCCGATGGCATTTTCCACCAGTGAAGAAATAAAGAATGCCAGTGACGCAACCACAAACATGGACCACATGGCGAGCATGTATGCAAAGAGAAAATGCTGAATGAGATTCTGTTCGGGAAGAATGACGATTCCTTCCTTATCGATCGCGATCAAATCTCCGGTGCCGAAGATCCAAAGTCCGAGACCGACGGAAAGGAGCGCTATCACGACGACGAGTGAAGCGGTGTAGATCAGCGTTGCCAGATATTTTGCATTCAACATCCTCGTTCGGGAGACCGGCCGGATGAGCGTCAGCCGGAATGTTCCCGCCGTCGCTTCTCCCGAAAGCTGATCTCCGGCGACAAGCGCAATCAGTGTCGGTACGTGCACCCACAATCCGTTCATAATCACCTGGGCGATGACCCAGCCGTTGAATAAATTGCCGGTGATGAGAAATTCGGATTGGAGCGTACGCAATTGGTACTGAATAAACCGTCCCCCCTCAATCCACATAATCCACATGATGACGGGAATCAGAACACCCACGGCGATAAAGCCGATATAGGTTCTCCATTTCGCGTACGTTTTAAATAATTCCCAATAGATGAGATTAAACATATCGTTGTAGTATTAACTGTGCCTTTCGGTTACGCCGCGAGCGATTCCGCCGTGATCGAAAGGAAATATTCTTCGAGACTATGTTTCGGCTGAACCGAATAGACGCTGCACCCCGCCGACACAAGCGCTTTCATCACCGACGGAATGTGACGTTGATCGACCCGGCAGGTGATTCCTTCCTCCGTGATCATAATCTCCCCGACAGTTTTGATTTTTTTCAGTATGGAGACTGACTTTTTCACCGGCGAAACATTGATCAGCACTTTATTGGCATTCGATTTCAGCAATTCTTCCACGCTTCCCTGAACAATCATTTTGCTTTTATTGATAATCGCCATTCGTGTCGCAACATGTTCGACTTCATTCAGCAGGTGAGAGGAAAGGAATACGGTGATTCCCCGCTCTTTTGTCAGACGGACGATCAGTTCACGCACTTCCTTCATTCCCTGCGGATCGAGACCGTTCGTCGGTTCATCCAGCATGATCAGCTTCGGATCGCAGAGCAGCGCCTGCGCAATGCCGAGACGCTGCTTCATGCCGTGTGAGTATGTTTTAACTTTATCCAGCGCCCGTTCTGAGAGTCCGACGATATCGAGCGTGTCCATGATTTTTTTATCGTGCGGCGTTGTTCCGAGCGTGAGCGAACCGGCAATTTGCATGTTGCGGTAAGCGGAGAGATAGAGATAAAAATCGGGTTTTTCGACGATGCCGGCGACATTTCTCAGCGCTGATTCCCTGTCGGTAAAGAGATTGTGTCCGAACAACTCAATGGTCCCGCTGGTCGGTTTAATGAGCGAGAGTATCATCCGTATTGTCGTGCTTTTTCCGGCTCCGTTCGGACCGAGAAATCCGAAGACATCTCCCCGGTGTACTTCCAGGTTAATTTCCTGCGCTGCCCAGCGGTTCTTGTAATGTTTTCCGAGATGTTCAGTACGGAGGACGATATCGTTCATGTACTCTGCCGAAGTGGATTAGGTGATTTGACCGGAAGAAATATAGAGAGAATGTGAAGCAAAGGCAATGAACTGATTCTTGTTTCACCCCATTTTTTTCTCTACTTTCTTTCATCCTAGTAAACGATTAGCAAGGTGCATGTCAACTCCATTAATGAAGCAATATGCCTCCGTCAAGGCAAAATATCCCGATACGATTCTGCTGTTCAGAATGGGCGATTTCTATGAAACGTTTGACGACGATGCAAAAACGGCGTCAAAAGTTCTGGGAATTACGCTCACACGACGGGGAAAAGCGGGAGATGTGGGAGAAACGCCTCTTGCAGGATTTCCGTATCATGCGCTGGAAACGTATCTGCCGAAACTTCTGAAAGCAGGTCACCGGGTCGCCGTATGCGAACAACTGGAAGACCCGAAATTCGCGAAAGGGATTGTGAAACGGGATGTGATCGAAGTCGTTACACCCGGAGTTTCATTTTCCGAGAAAGTCCTCGAACAAAAACAGAATAATTACCTTGCCTGCCTCGCACTTCCCAGCGCCATTGCATCGGGGAATGATCCGGTCGGATTTTCTTTTGCTGATATTTCCACCGGCGAATTTTTCACATCCGAATTTCCTTTCCGGCAGCTGCCCGAAATCATCGGGTCGGTGGCTCCGGCAGAGCTGCTGGTCCAGAAGCGGGATAAAGAATCAATTCAGGAACTGCTGGAGAGACATTACCGCGGGATCTACACACCGCTGGATGACTGGCTGTTTCAGTATGATTACGGAAACGAAAAACTGCTGCAGCACTTCAAAACACAATCGCTGAAAGGATTCGGCATCGAATCCATGAGCATCGGCATCATCGCCGCAGGCGGTGCGATGCATTATCTGAACGAAACGCAGAAGGCAAATCTCGCTCATATCCAAAAGATTGTCCCTTATTCGACTGCCGAAACGATCATGCTCGATCCGGCGACGAAAAGGAATTTGGAAATCACCTCTTCACTCGGCGGTTCGGCGGACGGAACCCTCTTTTCGATTCTTGATAACACCGGCACTCCGATGGGAGGCCGTATGCTGAAGAAATGGGTCAACAATCCTTTAAAAAATTTGGAACAAATCCGGTGGCGGTCCGGCGGAGTGCAGTTTCTTGTGGAACATTCTTCCCTTCGCGCAGAACTTCAGCAGGAGCTTTCTGAAATTGGTGATATGGAAAGACTGATCGCGCGGATTGCGACTCATCGTGCAAATCCCCGGGAAATGCTGGCGCTAAAAAGAGTTTTGGAAAGTATTCCGAAACTGAAGGAAATCCTCCGACGGACATCTCTGAAAAGTTTTTCCCCACAATCGCCGAACACCGCAGCGCTTTCCGGGGGCGAAAAAACATTGCATGATCTTTATCAGCAGCTGCAGCCGCTGGAAGAACTGACGGAAACCATTTCGAAATCCATCAGCGATGATCCTCCGATGAAATTCGAGGATGGCGGCATCATCCGTGAAGGGTTCAATGCAGAATTGGACGAACTGCGTTCGTTATCGTTCTCCGCAAAAGATTGGATTGCAACTCTTCAGGTGAAAGAGAGGGAGCGGACCGGCATTTCTTCCCTGAAGATCGGTTTCAACAATGTTTTCGGATATTATATCGAAGTGACACACACGCATAAGGAGAAGATTCCGCCGGATTACATCCGGAAGCAGACGATGACCAACGCGGAACGGTTCATCACTCCCGCGCTCAAGGAATACGAAGACAAAATCCTGAATGCGGATGAAAAAATTCTTGCGATTGAAACCCGCCTGTTTAATGATCTTCGTCTCTACGCATCTCAATTTTCCGGCGCAATCCAGTCGAACGCTCAGCAGATTGCAACGCTTGATTGTCTGGTTGCCCTTGCCCGGGTGGCCGAGGAGCACCGGTATACGCTGCCGGATGTCAATGAGTCGGACGTATTGATCATCGAAGATGGCCGGCATCCTGTTATCGAACAGCATCTTCCCGTCGGCGAGCAGTTCATTCCGAATTCAATCCGGCTGGATACGAAGAGCGAACAGATTCTGATTATTACCGGACCGAATATGAGCGGCAAATCGTCCTATCTGCGGCAGGCGGGACTGATCGTGCTGCTGGCGCACATCGGCAGTTATGTTCCGGCGAAAAAAGCGGTCATCGGCCTTGTCGACAATATCTTTACCCGTGTCGGCGCGAGCGACAATATTACAAGCGGCGAAAGCACATTTCTTGTGGAAATGCATGAAGCGGCAAATATCGTCAACCGCGCGACAAAGAGAAGCTTGATATTGCTCGACGAAGTCGGACGCGGAACGAGCACCTTCGACGGCATTTCCATCGCCTGGGCATTGACGGAATATCTTCATCAGGAGATCGGTGCGCGAACGTTGTTCGCCACCCATTACCATGAATTGAACGAACTTGCGGCATTGTATCCGCGGATAAAAAACTATAAAGTGGATGTGAAGGAGTACGGGGAGAAAGTCATTTTTCTCCATACGGTTACTCCGGGTACGGCGGATCATTCCTACGGCATTCAAGTGGCGATGATGGCGGGACTTCCGGCATCGCTGACCGATCGGGCAAAGAAAATTCTGGAAAATCTTGAATCGTCGCAATTAACCCCCCGCGGCGAATTGCCGTCCGATCCATCCGATGTTCGTACGGTAAAACGGAATATCGTCAAACGGGGAAATACGCCGCAGATTACGATGTTTGAAATGAAAGATGATGAATTGCGTGAGGCAATTAAAAAGCTCGATCTCAACTCGATGACGCCGCTTGACGCGCTGAAATTTTTGGCAAAGGTGAAGGACAATCTTACGTAAGGAGATAGGATGAATACGACTAGCATCAACACCCTTTTTGAATATAACGCATGGGCGAACGAACGGACGCGCCGGGCGGTGGAGTCCCTGCCTCAGGAGCAACTCTATGTTGACCTGAAAAATAGTTTCGGCAGTCTCCATGCAACCGTTCTGCATCTGTGCGGAGCGGAAGATATCTGGCATCAGCGCCTTACGGGGGCCGATCCCGGTATTTTTATGAAGAAAGATCAATACCCGACCTACGACGAGGTGAAGGCAAAATGGCTGGAAGTGGAAAACGAATGGAATTCGTATCTTTCAACATTGAACGACACGAAACTTGCCGCAACCATTATGTTTCATAATCTGAAAGGTGAGGAAGTCTCGAACGTCGTCTGGCATGCATTGCAGCATCTGGTGAACCATTCAACGTATCACCGCGGACAGATTACGACGATGATCCGGCAAAGCGGGGGAGTTCCGATCGGGACAGATTTGATTGCGTTTTACAGA
>CAZQSI010000008.1:39090-64134 GCA_964596155.1 uncultured Chitinophagaceae bacterium | reverse complement strand
AACCGGAGATTTGCCTTGGTCAGTTTCTCCAGCGCTCTCTGTTCTCCTTTTTTGATCCGCTTTGCAAGATCGATTTCTTCGTCCGGTGTGAGCAGGTCAACTTTTCCGATCTCCTGCAGATACTTATCAAGCGACTGACTTTCTCTGTTTGTATACTGTTTTGTTATCTTTACCATGAACCCTTTACCTTAATGTTCTCTATGATGTTGCGTTTGCTATTTTAACAACACTCTGTTGTTGAAATTTGTTTTGACGGACACTTCTCGGTTCCATAACTGCAAAAAACACAGCAGTCTCCTTGTTTCGGCCGCAGAACTGATGTGCAATGCCGGCATTGATAAAAATACACACAGGCATTCTCCGGCATTGTTTCTTTACTCGTCTGTCCGCACATCGGACAAGTTATCGTTGAGACAAGAATCATTTTCCTTTTCCGCGCCCTATCAATTCCTTCGAATTCAACACCGTCAATCCTTTGATCCCTGCAAACCGTTTCGGCTGCGCGGTGACGATCGCCAGCTTGCTTTCGATACAGACGGACGCTATTAAGGTTGCGTACGCTTTCCGTTTCGATGAGCGGACAACAGCCGCAACGGATTTTGAGCTTTTTGGATTAATACCCAATATTTTCAATGCATTCATCGAATCCTGAATTGCAGCTGTTTCTGTTAGACTGCCTGCAGCGGCAAAAAGTTCAATGGCATTGAAGACAGTTGTATAACAAAAATATTCCCTTGAAAGTTGCCGAAGGACCGACTCCCCCTTTTCGGTAATAAGATGATCAGCAATAATGCCGGAATCAACGACGATTTTCTTCACTTTCATGAGAGCGTCCGTTTCACCCTGCCGATAAACCGTTTATGGCCTTTCAGCGCTCCCTGCGAGGAGAGGAATGACATCACATGTTCCCTGTCCTCAAACTGCACCGCTCCGATCCGCTCAATTTCCGATTCCGTCACCTTCAACTTCGTCAGCACATCGGACAAAACGCCGCCGAATATATTCACTGTAACTTTTGAGCCGGGCGGAAGCTGAAGATCGCCGACCGCTTTTGAGAAGGAGACCCGTCCTTCCGCATCGACGGAAGCTTCAAACTGAACACTGTGTTTCGGTTTTTCCATCAGAGCACCAACTCCAGAAAACCGGTTCCCTTCAGCTCATTTCCTTCCATGTCAAAATAATTGACAACACTTTTGCCGAGGTCCGCAAACGTATTCCTGGTCCCGAGGTTGACATTTTTCTTACCGGATGGAGCATAGACGATCAGCGGAACGTATTCCCGTGTATGATCTGTGCTCGCATCGGTCGGATCGTTTCCATGATCGGCGGTAATGATGAGCAGATCGTCCCCCGTCAGCGCAGCCATGATGCGCGGAAGCTGTTCATCAAAATATTCAAGTGCGCTCTTCATGCCTTTCGGATCCTGCCGATGACCGTACAACGCATCGAAATCGACCAGATTGGTAAATATCAAACCGTTCGGGATTAACGACATCCACGAAATTATTTCTTCAATGCCCTCGCGGTTCGACGACGTATGAATTTTTTCGCTTAGACTTTTTCCGGCAAACAAATCATCAATTTTCCCGATTCCCACCGTCGGTATTTTTTTTTCGAACAGCAAATCCAGCATCGTGGTGCCGGGAGGCAGCAGGGAAAAATCCTTTCGATTGCCCGTTCGCTGAAACGATCCCTTCGATCCGATGAACGGCCGCGCAATCACTCTGCCGACAGCGTGGTCCCCCACCATCACCTGATGTCTCGCAATCGAACAGAGTTCGTATAATCGTTCCAGCGGTATCACCTGTTCGTTTGCCGCGATTTGAAAAACGGAATCCGCCGATGTATACACAATCGGCAATCCTGTCCGGGCATGCTCTTCTCCCAATTCCTCGAGAATCACCGTTCCGGAAGCCGCTTTGTTCCCCAGCACACCGGAAACTCCGGTTGCTGCACAAAACGTTTCAATCACGTTAGCAGGAAATCCTTTCGGATAATACGGAAAATCTTTTTCTACAATGATGCCGGCAAACTCCCAGTGACCCGTAGTGCTGTCCTTCCCCTTCGATACTTCCTTCATCCTGCCGTAATTTCCTGCAGCGTCGGATGCCGGCGGAACTCCTTCGATCGTCGCGATATTTCCCAAACCAAGCGAGGCAAGATTCGGCAAACGAAGACCGCCGACGGCGGCAGCCGTATTGCACAACGTGTTGGCATTTTCATCCCCGAACAGATGCGCATCGGGTGCGGCGCCGATGCCGACACCGTCAAGGACGATGCAGACAATTTTACCGTTCTTCTTCATTAAAACACCCGCACAATATTCCCGCCCGCTTTTTTTGCCAGATCAAGCACATGGGAAACATTTTTGATCAATTCATCGCCGGTCATTTTCGATGTTGCGCCGCTGATACCGATGGTGACGGAGATGGAAAAACTCTTTTTGCCGATTGACACAATGCTTCCGGCAATCGCCGTTCGCAATTTTTCCGCCCAGAGGAATGCATCGTTGGCGATCGTATCGGCAAGCACGACTGCAAACGTCGACGCATCGAACCGTGCAACAATGTCGTACGGCCGGACGCTTGCCCGTAAATGCCGTGCAACATGAATCAATGCAGCATCCTTTCCATCATCATCGTACCGGTGTTGAATATCAGCGATATTATAGAGAGAAACAAACACTAGACTGAGATCCTCTTCTCTGTCGGTGGCGCGCGACAATTCCTCGTGCAGCCGGGCGGAGAAATATTTCCTGGACATTGTCCCAGTCAGTTCATCCACCGCAATATGTTCGCCGAGAATCGTGCTTAACTCCGCAATTTCGAATTCGGGAGCAATCGTCGCCGACAGGAATTTTACCGCTTCAACTTCCTTTTTTGTGAACGCGCCGGGATTCCTGGCGGACACCGCCACCGCGCCGTAACATTTTCCTCCGGATGAAAAAGGAGAAACCAGAAGCACCCCGGAACGAAGCGCATCGGATGATTGCTCCTGCGCATTAAAAATCATGTCGGAATTTCTGTCCAAATTCACCGACTGGACGCTGTTGGTCCGGATCGCTTTACCGACAATACTGTTCTCAAAATCAATCAGCTGTTTTGGAGAGACAAAGCGGTCACTTCCTCTCACCCGTGCCGATGCAACCGCCCATGCACGCTGTCCCTCGTCATACAGCACGACGGCGATGGATTCCCATGCGATGATATTCTCCAATTCTTCGGAGAGTGCATTCACCGTTGCGCTGAGCGCAGGTCGCGAAGCAAGTTTCGTTTTCAGTTTCATTTCCGCTTCAATCAACTTCACATCGGCAAACAGATCGTACTTTTCCGTGTAGCTGATCAGCAGCGACGATATCAACTTTGAAATATGCGAAAGCATTCCGAATGTTTCTTCGCCGTACGCATCCTCCGCTTTGCTGTCAACGCCGAGCACACCAATCGGCTGCGATGATGTCTCACCAGCGTAATAGACCGGCACGCCGATGAAGGACTTAATATCCTGCAAACTGGTATAATAACAGAGCAAGTCGCGTTCCGTTTCCGGCAGAATGTTATTGATCACCTGCGGCGTGCCGTTGATTCCGATTCTGCTGATGATGTCGACGCCGACCGGAATTTTTCTTTCGGTTGTAAATGCCCCGGAGTCGGTTATTTTTCCTTCAATCACCAACTGGCGAGTGTCGTTCTTCACCCAGAAGAATGTCACGGAATGAGCAAAACAAACTTCTTTTACGATCTGAAGTGCTTTCAGCAGCAGGTTATTGAATTCGCTCTGAGGTTCCGCCTGGTTCATTGTCCGCACATGTTGTTCTTCGTGAAAATCTTTGGCAGAATAATTGATCGCCGGCCGTTCTTCCTGCCGCTGCCTCTTCGTGATGATAGGTTGCTGAACGGTTTCTCCATTCGCCGGTTGATCGATAATTTCCTCCTCAAATTCGTCCTCATCAATTGTATCAGCCGTTACCCGAGTCAGTGAACTATCCCGTTTCCCCGAAGTAATTCGAAATGACTCGAACGCTGTATAGAAAAGGAAGGCACCGATACCAACCGCCGTAACACTCGTCAGCGGTACCGTGCTGAAGACTCCTAAAAAAACGAGAAGGACTCCCATACCGATCAGAACCATCTCCTCCACGTATCGACGAACCGCATTGGGGGAGAAACGTTCCTGCTGATTTTCCGGCATGTGTGAGTCCTTGAACGTTAAGAAACCGCAAAAAACTTGCTGAATTTAGCCATAATTCACCCTAAAGTCAATGGAGAATTGGTTACTTATTGTTAATGAATCGGATAGACAATGCTGTTTCATTCAAAATATCAGTTGCACTGATTTAATTTTTTACCTACCATAAAATATTCACCCACCACTCGCCAACCGAGAGAATATTATGAAAGCAGTCATCATGTCAGGCGGATTCGGGACCCGGCTCCGCCCTCTTACATGCAATATCCCCAAACCGATGGTTCCGATGATGAATAAGCCGATGATGCAACACATTATCGACTTATTAAAAAGTCATGGAATTACGGAAATAGTTTCCACTCTCTTCTTCCAGCCCGATATCATCACCGGACATTTCGGCGACGGATCGAATTTCGGTATTCAGATGCAATATCGAAAAGCGGAGGCGGATTACGGAACCGCCGGAAGCGTCCGTAACGCAGCGGATTTTCTCGACGAGCGGTTCATCATCATCAGCGGTGACGTGCTGACCGATTTCGATCTTTCAAAGGCAATCAAGTTCCACGAGGAGAAGAAAGCGAAGGCGACGCTCGTTCTTACCCGCGCAAAAAATCCATTAGCATTCGGTGTCGTCATCACCGATGCAGACGGAAAAATCACTCGATTTCTTGAAAAACCCTCCTGGGGAGAAGTATTCAGCGATACCATCAACACCGGTATCTACATCATTGAACCGGAAGTACTTCAATTAATTCCTTATCAGAAGGAGTTCGATTTCGGAAAAAATCTCTTCCCTGCAATGCTCGAGCAGGATATGGGACTGTACGGCTATATCGCCGACGGTTATTGGCGGGATGTCGGGAACTTAAATGAATATCAGGAAGCTCATCTTGATGCCCTTGATAACGGCGTGAAGCTCTCTCATGAAGGAAAACAGCAGGGAAGCGCATATGTCGGTGCCGGCACAACGATAGAAACCGAAGCGGAAAATCTTCAGGGAACTATTCTCATCGGGAAAAACTGCACCATCGGAAAAAATGTCAAGATCATTAAATCTGTGATCGGCAATGATTGCGTGATCGAAGACGGAGCGGTAATTCGCAACTCCGTCATTTGGTCGGATACAAAAATCGGACGGGGTGCGGAATTAACCTCATGCGTCGTTGCGAAATGGTGCACGATCGGCGCCCATGCCATCATCAGCGATAATGTCTATATCTCCGACAAATGCATCATCGGGACGGAGTGCCGTCTTGCGCCGAACATTAAACTCTGGCCCGAGAAGGAAGTTGAAGACGGTGCGGTCCTCACCCGTTCGATGGTATGGGAGGACAAATGGCTGAAAGAACTCTTCACGGACGCCCGCATTACAGGATTGTCGAACATTGAAATGAATCCGGAATTCGGCGCAAAAATCGGCGCTGCGTTCGGCGGATTGGTGGGTAAAGGAAAATCGGTCCTGATGAGCCGCGACTCCGACAATGTGTCGAGAATGATGAACCGGGCCGTCATGTGCGGGTTGATGTCCGCAGGAGTCGACTCGAGCGATCTGCGTGCCGTTTCCATACCGATCCTCCGGCATGAACTGAGAAGCGGAAAACATGCGGGAGGAATTCATGTGCGGAAATCGCCGATGGATAAAAATCTGACCGACATTATTTTCTTCGACGGAAAAGGAAAAGATCTTCCGGCAAGCAAAACGAAATCGCTCGACCGTCTCTTCTTCGGGGAAGATTTTCCGAGGGTGCAGCAGGATGATGTGGGCGGCGTGAATTTTCCCGAGCGCGCTCAGGAAAGCTACATCCAGAAATTTCTCTCCACCGTGAATGTCGAAGCAATCAGCCAGTCCAAATTCAAACTGGTGATCGATTATTCCAGCGGTATCGCTTCGTCCATTTTTCCGAATATTCTCGGATCGTTCAATGCCCACGTCCTCTCTCAAAACGCATATCTCGATGCGAAAAAGGTTACCAAAACCCAGGAGGAATTTGACAGCAGTGTGAAGCAGCTGTCTCACATCGTGACATCGCTCGGATATGATGTCGGCTTCATCCTTGATGCAGGCGCCGAGCGCTGTCTGATCGTCGACGAGAACGGCACATTTGTGGAGACCGACAGATTGCTGACGCTTGTCACCCACCTGTTTCTGACCGTCTTCCCGAAAGTGAAAAAAATCGCCGTGCCGATTACAGCCTCTGGCGAAATCGATCTGATTGCGGAACATATGGGAGTGGAAGTGGTGAAGACCCGCGACAGTCATCTCTCGCTGATGGAAGCGGCGACCAAGGAGGACATCAAGTTCGTCGGCGGAACGAAGGGCGGATTCATTTTCACCGATTTTCTTTTTGCCAGCGACGGAATGTATTCGGTAGCGAAAATTCTTGAGTTGCTCGCCATTGCCGGCACACGGTTCGGTCAATTGGATAAGACGGTGCCGAAACTTCATATGAATAAGAAAACGATTCATGTTCCGTGGGATAAAAAAGGAAAAGTGATGCGGTATCTGATGAAGGATACGGAACTTCATCAGGAACGGATTCTCCTCGACGGCGTCAAACTCGTGCTCGACCACAAAGCGTCCACGACCGTGCTGATGTGGCCGGATAAAGCGAAGCCGTCGTTTCATATCAACGCGGAATCCGCCAATCAGGAACTCTCTGAAATGCTGATCGCGCAGTATGAAGAAAAGATTGTCGAATGGCGGGATCTGAAAGAATGACCGCGAATTATTGTTTCCATTTGCAATGCAATAGTCGTATATTTAATGGTATTTTTTAATCATTCCCATCAGAATTTCAGTGTGGAGATTGTTCAGCGATGAAAATCAGCGACATCTTAGATGAATCAGTAGTACGGGTTAAATTAAAAGGAAAATCAAAAGACGAAGTGATCAATGAA
Source organism: uncultured Chitinophagaceae bacterium (assembly GCA_964596155.1). Taxonomy (GTDB): domain Bacteria; phylum Bacteroidota; class Ignavibacteria; order UBA10030; family UBA8401; genus UBA8401. The sequence continues at coordinate 57,051 of CAZQSI010000008.1, read as the reverse complement.
ATGATTGCCATCGTCAATCACTCGGTGAAGATCACGGATATTGAAAAAGTTCGCGACGCAATATTTGAGCGGGAAAAGATCATGTCCACCGGCGTCGGCAACGGCTTTGCGATTCCGCACGGTAAAAGCGATGCCGTGCTCGATATTGTGGCGGCATTTGCGATCACGGAAGAACCGATTGATTATGAATCGCTGGACGAACAGCCCGTGTCGCTGATTTTTCTGTTGATCGGAAAAGACAGCATGGTCGGCCCGCATATCAAACTCCTCAGCCGCATTTCACGATTAATGAACAAGGAAGACTTCCGCACAAAATTGCTCTCGGCTGAAACTCCAAAACAAGTCATTGAAATTTTTAGGACCGAAGAAGCGCAATATTTTGACAACTAGTTCGTCGTCGCAGCTGCCGGCCCGCCGGCACTGCTGTGGGACGTCGCTCTTCTTCCATCAACCGAAGACCCTGTGAATTACCGCTCAATTAAAGGCACAAAAGATATTCTTCCGTCCGAATCATCTCGATGGCAGCACGTCGAATCGGTAATCCGCGACGTGTTCCGGGACTTCAACTACAAAGAAATCCGCACTCCCGTCTTTGAACACACTTCGCTCTTTGCACGAAGCATCGGCGAATTGACGGACATTGTCGGAAAAGAGATGTACACATTCCAGGACAGGAGCGGAGACAGCATCACGCTTCGTCCGGAAGGAACTGCTTCGGCCATCCGCTCATACATTCAGCACAATCTCGGCGAATCGCTTCCGCTGACAAAACTATATTATATCGGACCGATGTTCCGTCAGGAACGTCCGCAGGCGGGACGGCTGCGTCAGTTTCATCAATTCGGAGCTGAGGCGATCGGCTCTCCGACCGCGGAAACCGATGCGGAAATCATCGCCATGACGCTCGAAATTTACAAACGTCTCGGCATTACCGATTGCGTTTTGCAGATCAATTCCGTCGGAGATGAAGAATGCAGACCGAAATACAAAGAAATTCTCCGGACAGAATTGCTGAAAATTGCCGGTTCCCTTTCCGCCGAAAGTCAGAAACGGATCGAGCTCAATCCTATGCGCGTGCTTGACTCAAAAGATGAAAACGACAAGGCGCTGACAGCGTCCATGCCTCTGATAACGGATCACTTGAATGAAGAATGTTCAACGCATTTTGAGCGTGTAAAATCGCTTCTGCAATCATACGGGATTCCGTTTACCGTCAACGGCCGGCTGGTGCGCGGTTTGGATTATTACACCAAAACGGCGTTCGAAATCACCAGTTCCGAACTCGGCTCCCAGGATGCCCTGGCCGGAGGAGGACGGTACGATTTACTGGTAAAAGAACTGGGCGGAAAACAGACGCCCGGCGTCGGATTCGCCGCCGGCATGGAACGCTTAATGATGATTCTGGAAAAAAAAGCATTCGACATTCCCGCTGTTCGACCCCGCATCTTTATTGCGGCGGCAGACGAAACTTCCCGTGACTGGGTGTTCAAAACAATCATGCTGCTCCGTACTCAGGGCATTGCATCAGAGTGCGATCTTCTCGCCCGGAGCCTGAAATCCCAGATGAAGGAAGCGGACCGTCAACAAGCGGAATATGCGATGGTGGTCGGCGCGATGGAACTAGAACACGGCAAGGCATTGTTGAAGAATCTAACTGACCATTCTCAGCATGAGATCATGTTGACAGAGATTGTTCGATTTTTCAATTCATAACGGCGGGCATGTTCACTGCCTGCCAACGAAGGAATTCCATGGCACGCACACACCATCCCGTCGAATATCGGCTGCTCGTTCAGCAGACGTATGACGAAACGTTGAAAAAGTCCGGATTGCTCTTTCTGCTCGAAACATCGAAGCAATTTACAAATTTCAGTTATGTGATCGATGTGGAGGAGGAGGAGGCGAACGGGAAAGAGATCATTTGGCGCTTGCGGGGTTTGAAAGCCCCGTCGATGAACATGCCGTCCACGGGAACTGCACAGTTTCAGAAAATATATTTCGATCATCCAAAGCAATTACGGTTTACACTCTTTAAAAATTCGAAAACGAAAGCCGCAACGGAATTCACGGTTGGAAAAAATTCCGTATCATCATCGCGGTCAACAAGTATGTTTTTGAAAATTTATACCGACGAACAACAGTTTGAATCCGAACGAGCAAACGATTCGGTAAAGGCAGAATTGAAACCGGATGTCCGGAGAGATAAGCAGCCGGAAATTTCTCACCATACCAAAAGAAAAAAACAATAATGCATCCCATTATCTTCTCATTCGGCGGTATCACCATCTACAGCTTCGGACTGATGATGGGCATTTCTTTTCTCATCGGAAATTATCTGCTCTCGAAGGAGTTTCAGCGGAAAAAGCTTCCTGCGGACCTTGCATCGAACATCACGCTGATCGCCCTGATAGCCGGAGTCTCGGGTTCAAAATTGCTGTATGTGCTTGAGAATTGGAGTTCGTTCATTCAAGATCCCGCCGGCATGATTTTTTCTCCGGGCGGACTGACATTTTACGGCGGATTTGTGCTTGCGACCGCATCGATTTACGGCTATGCACGGATGAAACGGATTAAATTTATCCGCATCGCCGATGCTGCCGGTCCCGCATTATTGCTTGCGTACGGCATCGCACGGATCGGATGCCATCTTGCCGGAGACGGCGATTACGGCTTCCCGACAACGCTTCCATGGGGAACGGATTATTCGAACGGCACCTATCCCCCGTCCGCTGCATTCCACAATTTTCCTGAAGTGACGTCACAGTTCCCCGGAGGCATTGTTCCGGATACTACGTTGTGTCACCCGACACCCATCTACGAGACCATCATCTGCACGGCGTTTTTCCTCATCCTCTGGAACAACCGAAAACGGTGGAGCATAGACGGACAAGTATTTTACGCTTATCTGGTACTCGCTGGGGTCGAGCGGTTTGCTGTGGAATTTTACAGGCTTAATCCCCGCCTCCTGTTCGGTCTGAGCGAAGCGCAGATTATTGCACTGATCCTGATTGTCATCGGAGCGCTCGGCTGGAATTCGGTGAAACGGGCTGAACAGCAGATGCGGACCTGACATGAATCTCATTTCAGGACGTAAAACGGTGCTGGAAGCTTTGCAGTCGGGAATCCCGATTGACAAACTGATGATTGCCCAGAATGCACACGGCGAGGTCATTGACGAAATCCTGAAAATTGCACGTCAAAAAAATATCCCGTTTAAATTTTCTCCGGCCGATCAGATTGCTCGGACGGCTAAACAACAGAATACACAGGGCGTCGTTGCTTTTGCCGGCACGAAAGAATTTTCCGACATCGGCCATTTGCTCGACATCGCCTCGGCAAGAAAAGAACAGCCCTTTCTGATCATCTTCGACGAAATCGAGGATGTGCACAATCTTGGCGCGTTGATTCGTACCGCCGTCTGCTCAGGAGCACACGGTGGTATTATTCCGAAACATCATAATGCTCCGGTCAATGAAACGGTGATTAAAACATCGGCGGGAGCCAGCCTTCAGTTCCCGATGGCGCGCGTAACCAACATTGCGCAAACGATCGAAGAGCTGAAAAAAGAAGGGATTTGGATTGTCGGTACGGAAATGACAGCGTCCAAAAATTACACCGAAGTGGATTATTCCGTTCCTGTCGCTGTTGTGATCGGCAATGAAGGGAGCGGCATGAGACGATTAGTAAAAGACAAGTGCGATTTTCTTGTCAATATTCCGATGAAGGGAAATTTTGAATCGCTGAATGCATCGGTTGCCGGAGCCATTATCATGTATGAAGTGATGAGGAAAAGAAACTTTCAGTAGCCATGATAACACGATATAAAAATACTGGCACACGAAAATATCAGTGGATCGACGTTTTCAATCCCACCGCGGACGAACTGAAATCGATCGCAGCGCAATATTCTCTTCACAGCAATGCCGTCCAGGATTGCCTTCAGCCGGAGCATCTTCCGAAATTTGAATTCATCGACAAAAACAACCTTTTCATTATTGCACGCGTATACGATCACCTCTCATTTCCCACGGCGGATTCGATTCAGGAAATCAGCAACAAGGTTGCAATCTTTGTCGGCAAACAGTTTGTTATTACGATACACCGCGGAGAACAGCCGTTTCTGGAAGCGATCCGTTCAAAATACTTCGTTGCGAAGCAGTGTCCCTCACCGAACGATTTGCTGGTGAAAATTCTCTACTACGTCCTCCGTTCGTACGTCTCTCCGTCGCATGCACTCGAAACGGAGCTTGACCATCTTGAAACACAGATCGTTCTTAAAAATCAGACGCACAGCGTTCTTCGAAAAGTCTATCACCTCAAGCGCAAAGCAGCCGTCTGCCTTCGCATTCTCCGTCTTTCAAAACCGATTATCGAGAATCTCGGCAGCAGCACACCGCGCGCGGTTCATCAGGACCTCCGCGAGTTTTTCCTCAGCCTCGAAACGTCGTACGATCAGACGATTGAAACGGCAACGAACCTTCTGAATTTGTACATCACGCTTTCCTCCCAGCGCACGAATGATGTTGTCCGCATTCTGACTTTATTTTCGGTCTTTTTCATGCCATTGACCTTCATCGTCGGCATTTACGGTATGAATTTCAAGTTTATGCCTGAACTCGATTCTCCATACGGATATCCCGCAATTCTCATCATCATGGGAATGATTTCTCTCTCCATTTACCTCTGGTTTAAGAAGAAACATTGGCTGTAACCAATTCCGGCGCTTGACAGTATCCGCGTGATTTCATACATTTCGCTCCGAAATCATGGCGGCGGTTGCCGCACTTATTCATTTTTTGACGGAGGCAGTTATGATGAGCAAAAATTTCTGGATTGCAGTCATTATCGGCGGTATCGTCGCAAATGTCATGGATTTTGTTGTGCATGGAATGCTGTTTCAAAACATGTTTTATTCGAAAATGGAGGGAATGAGAACCGATGCAAGTCCGATGTGGTTCGTCATTCTCGATTTTGTTATGGCCGCTGTGTTCGTCTGGTTTTATGACAAAGTGTACAGCAGTTTTGAAGGCGGAATGTCCGGGGGGATGAAATTTGGTCTCTATTACGGGGTCGCACTCAATTTTCCGGTGATGTTTTTTCCCTACCTCATGTATCAGGGAATGATGTACGGATATATCTGGTCTTCAATCATCTACGGCATCATCTGGGCAATAGTTCTGGGCCTCGCCGTCGGTAAATTTTATGTAAAGGAATCTTCCACACCCGCAATGTAATTCACAGACATGCTTCCGGAGTTGAAAAACTCCGGAAGTTCATTTCTGCGGCCAGAGAATATCGCTCGGCAGCAGCCACTCCTCTTTCAGCAGACGCAGACCGAATTCCCGTCCCCGTTCATTTGCGAGACGGTCACGGGCGTCGTCCCTGCCTCCCAGCACAAACTTATCTTCGCCGAGTTCAAACAAATCTCCCACCCATTTCCCGAAACTGTCGGAATTCGTTGCGTACGCAATAAACGCCGAGCCGAAAAAGTGCTGAAGTTTATCTTTATCACTTGCGCGGGGATTATCGTCCAGAAGTTTTTTCGGCAGGTGAGTCCGACGGAGCCGGAACGAAGAATCGGATTCGAATGTCAACGGAATAAAAACGGATCCGATCAACGGTACGTTGATGCCCAGCCGATGATGATCCATTACTGCGAAGGTGGAGATCAGCAGTGCGTGGAGAACATTCCCGTCGGTCAACATCAATGCACGGTCGAAAATGGCGTCGACCGCCAGTGTATCATCGAGCACTTTTCGGAGTTCATAAAACCGTTCCTCCCTGATGTACCGTTTAAGATGAAGTTCAGCTGTAACGATCTTTGGAAGAAAAGCGGCAGGATCAACGATGGATTGAGCCGCAGGAAGGAAGTACCATTCTTCGGTCAGCCAGAGCGAATCGTTGTCCGCCGACTGGGAGAATGCTGCGGCAGAGCCGAGTACACAGAGTGCTGCCGCCGTGAACAATGTCATGACGATCCGTCGTTTCCGCGGTATGACTTCAATGTCGGAATACACTTCGCATTCGGAGGTTACACCTGAATGACTCCGTTTTTCATCTCGGGGATTGCGGGATTGCAGTTTGCACATGCGATCCCCCGTGAAATAATTTCACGGGTATCAAGAGGATTAATAATATCGTCAACCCATAAGCGTGCGGCCGCATAGATTGGATCTAATTCGGTTTCATACTGCGATTGAATTTCCTCCAGCAATTGCTTTTGCTGTTCTTCGGAAATGTGGGTGCCCCCTTTTTCCATCGCCTGAACTTTAATTGCCAGAAGTGTTTCGCTCGCCTGCTTGCCACCCATCACGGCGATTTGCGCAGAGTGCCATCCGACAATCAGCCGAGGATCATACGCCTTACCGCACATGGCGTAATTTCCGGCGCCGTAGCTGTTTCCGGTGATGACTGTCAGTTTCGGCACGACGGAATTTGCAACGGCATTCACCATTTTTGCACCATCCTTGATGATGCCGCCATGCTCGCTTCTGCTTCCGACCATAAATCCCGTCACATCCTGAAAAAAGACGAGCGGAATTCTCTTTTGATTACAATTAAGAATAAAACGCGCGGCTTTGTCCGCACTGTCGGAATAAATCACCCCTCCCACCTGCATTTCTCCCTTCGCCGTTTTCGTTATCGCCCGCTGATTTGCAACGATGCCGACTGCCCATCCGCCGATTCGGGCGTAACCGCAAATAATCGTTTTCCCGAATCCTGCCTTGTATTCGTCGAACTCGCCGCCGTCGATGATCCGTGCCAGAATCTGATACGTATCATACGGTTTATTCCGCTCCGCAGGCATAATACCGAGGATTTCCTCCGGATCAAATGCCGGCTTTACCGGTTTCGCATAATCAAAACCGGCAACGGGAAAATGACCGAGTTTTGACATGATGCTTCTGATTTTTTTCAGCGCAGCGGCATCATCCTTCATTTTATGATCCGTCACACCGCTGATTTCGCAATGAACCGCGGCACCTCCGAGTGATTCATTGTCGATATCCTCTCCGATGGCCGCCTTCACCAGATGCGATCCGGCCAGAAAGACCGAGCCGGTCTTGTCAACAATCATCGCTTCATCGCTCATGATAGGAAGATAGGCGCCGCCGGCAACACATGGTCCCATGATCGCCGCAATCTGTGTAATTCCCATAGCGGACATGACCGCATTGTTTCGGAATATTCTGCCGAAATGTTCTTTGTCAGGAAATATTTCCGATTGCATCGGAAGGAAGACGCCGGCCGAATCGACAAGATAGATGATGGGAAGTCTGTTCTCGATCGCAATTTCCTGAGCGCGCAGATTTTTTTTGGCTGTAATCGGAAACCAGGCGCCGGCTTTTACCGTGGCATCGTTCGCAACGATCACCGCATCTCGCTGATGAATCTTCCCGATGCCGACAATTGTTCCCGACGACGGCGCACCGCCGTACTCTTCATACATGCCGTACGCGGTGAAGAGTCCGATTTCAAGAAACGATGATTGCGGATCGATCAGCAGATCAATTCTTTCCCTCGCAGTCAGCTTACCCTTCTTTTTATGCTTTGCCGTCGAGGATGCTCCGCCGCCGCGCTTGACCTCCGATGCTTTCGCTTCGAGTTCTTTCAGCGCGCTCAGATGAAATTCCTGGTTCCTCTTGTACTGTTCGTCCTTTTTTACTTCACTGCCGATCATAGACTGTTTTCTTCCTGGGTGCTGTATATGCGTATATTGCAATTTGCTTTATTGATTCACCGTCACGCGCCCGCCCGGCTATTTCAGAAGGTTTCGTGCAATCACCATCTTTTGCACTTCGCTCGTTCCTTCACCGATGGTTAACAGTTTAACGTCACGATAAAATTTTTCTACCGGAAAATCTTTCGTAAAACCGTATCCCCCGTGTATCTGCACCGCTTCCCCCGACGCGCGGGTGGCAACTTCGCTTGAAAAATATTTTGCCTGTGCCGCTTCATAATTTACATCCTGACCGGCCATCTTCATTGCTGCGGCTTTCCGTGTCAACAACCGTGCTGCTTCAATCTCCATGGACATTGCAGCGAGTTTAAATTTGATCCCTTGATTTTCCGCAATCGGTTTTCCGAACTGTACACGCTCCTTGGAATACTGCAAGCTGGCGTCGAGCGCACCCTGGGCGAGACCGACGGACAAAGCGGCGATGCCGATCCGGCCGCCATCCAGCACTCCGAGCGCTTGTTTGAATCCTTCTCCGACCGTGCCGATCAGATTTTCTTCCGGAATTCTGACATCCTCAAAAATCAACGAGGCGGTTTCGCTGCAGCGCATTCCTAATTTATTTTCTTTTTTACCGGAGGAAAATCCCGGCGTTCCTTTTTCCACGATAAATGCCGAGATCGATTTGTTTTTTGTTTTATCGGTTACGGCCAGAACCACGAACGTGTCGCCGGAAATACCGTGAGTAATAAAATTCTTGCTTCCGTTGATAACCCAGTTTTTCCCGTCACGGACAGCAAACGTCTTCATGCCGCCGGCGTCGCTGCCCGACGAAGCTTCCGTCAATCCCCATCCCCCTAATTTTTTCCCGCTGCAAAGGTCGGGAAGATACTTTTTCTTTAATTGTTCGCTTGCGAAATTATAAATATGGCTGACGCACAATCCGTTGTGAGCACAAAGTCCAAGCGCTACGGAGGGATCGACTTTGGCGATTTCTTCGATAATGACGGTAAAGTCTAGCACCGTAAGACCCGCACCGCCGTATTCTTCCGGATAATAAGCACCAAGAAATCCGAGTTCTGCCATTTTTTTAAATATAGCGAGGGGAAATTCCTGCGATTCGTCAAAATTCATCACATGGGGTTTAATTTCCTTTTCGGCAAAATCGCGGGCCATCTGTGAAACCATGGTCATTTGATCGGTGGGGGAAAAACTGACTGCTTGTTCAGACATTGAGTTCCTTCATATGTTTGATGAGAGGATATTTAAAAAACATTTCCCGCAGATGCCGAATTCCTCATGATGATCTTCGTAAGGACTCTGCGGGAATCGCGACGGTGAAAATGCTCAATGTTTTTGAACATTTGCACCGCCGTCTCTTTGAAAAATAGAAAACGATCGGCTGAAGTGCAAGAATGGACACCGATTCGGTGAACCGGCTATTTGGAAAATATCACTTTCCCTCCCAGAATGGTAAGGACGGGTTCGACAGCAGGAATACGTTCCGGTTCGATCGTCAGAATATCGTCGGATAAAACAACAAAATCGGCCATCTTACCAACGGCGATACTCCCTTTTTCATTTTCCTCAAACGCGGCATACGCATTATTGATTGTGTAGCATTCAATTGCCTCTTTCACCGAGATTTTCTGTTCCGGGTACCAGCCGCCGGGATTCAGACTGTCGATCGTCCGCCGTGTCACGGCGGCATAAATGCCGAGCAGCGGATTCAGCGGAGCAACAGTCCAGTCGCTGCCGAACGACATTCGCACGCCGTTGTCGAGGAAGGTCCGGAACGGATATGTTGTTTCACACCGCTCCGCTCCGATCCGTTTCACGGCCCATCGTCCGTCATCAATGGCATGGTACGGCTGAACGGAGGCAATAACGCCGAGTTCGGCAAAGCGTTTGAAATCTTTCGGATGAATATGCTGCGCATGCTCAATGCGGAACCGCCTGTCCCACGAAGGATTTTTTTGTTTGATCCGTTCAAACATATCGAGTATCAGACTGTTGGCGCTGTCTCCGATGGCATGAATGCGTAATTGCAGACGGGCGCTGTCGGCGCTGCGCGACCATTGTTCGAGTCTTCCGTCCAGCAAAATATCCATCGGCAGGCCGTGCGTTTTTTCATGAACGTAGTGATCGAAAAACAATGCGGTCGAAGAACCGAGCGAACCATCAGCCATCGCTTTAAGAAATCCGATTTTGATCATATCGTCCCCGAATGGCGCGCTGATACCGCTGTAGGACAGATGCTTCCAGCTAGAAATCCAGACTGCGCAGTTCATGCGGGCGGTCAACTCTCCCCTTCTGTTCAATTCCGAATATGTTTTAATATCCCGGTCGCCCTGCGAGTACGCCATATCCTGAATTGACGTGATGCCGAACTTTCTTGCTTCCTGTAACGCAAGCCGCGCGGCATTCAGCATGTCCTCATCCGTCGGGGGAGGAATAACATTCCAGAGCGGCGTCATCGCTTCGTCTTTCAGCAATCCGGTCGGTTCGCCGGTGATCGGATCTTTGACAATAGTCCCGCCGGGCGGATCCGGCGTATCTTTCGTAATGCCGGCGAGCTGCAACGCATAACTGTTGGCGAGCGCCATATGTCCGTCATAGCGGTTCACAAACAGAGGCGTCCGGGGTGTATACCGATCGACGAGTTCCTTTGTCGGAAGTTTGCCGCTTTTCCAGAGATCATGATCCCAGTCTCCTCCCGTGATCCATTGATTGGGATTTGTCTCCGCTTTCTTTTTAATGATCTCTGCAAATTCTTTTTCGCTGGCGGCATTCCTCAGGTCGACACTTTGCAGCTGGAATCCGCCGCTGATAAAATGTGTGTGATTATCAATAAATCCGGGCAGCATTCTCCGCTGTTTCAGGTCGATCGTTTTCGTATTCCGGCCTGCGTATCGCACAATGTCTTTGGAAGAACCAACCGCTATAATCTTTCCGTTATGGACGGCAACGGCTTCGGCTTCCGGCTGCGCCCGTTCCACCGTCCATATTTTTCCGTTGGTAAAAATGATGTCTGCAGAAATTTGGGAAAGGAGTGCCGGAGAGAGCAGAACACAAAAGAGAAAGAGTTTCATACAATTGTTTTTTTTACTGTGAGGCGCGCTATCGGAGAGAACATTGATTGTGCATTCCGCAGGTTAATGCTCACCTTTGATCGTTCTTGTCATAAGATCTTCGGTGGCCTGATGCGGTTCTTTTCCGTTAAACATGATGTTATAGACTTCCGAAAAAATCGCCATTTCCGTATGATGTCTTCGGGCAAGATCAACAGCGGATCTGCAGGTAGCAACACCTTCCGCTACCATCATCATGGAACTCAAAATATCGTCCAGCTTCTTTCCCCGTCCTAGTTCCTCCCCGACATGGCGGTTTCGGCTGTGTTTGCTCATGCATGTAACGATTAAATCGCCGACGCCGGAGAGCCCGGAAAACGTCCGCGGCAGCGCGCCCATTTTGTCCCCGAGCCGTGTCATTTCCGCAATGCCGCGGGTGATAATCGCCGCCTTCGTATTGTCGCCGAAACCGGCGCCGTCTACAACACCTGCGCCGATGGCAATCACATTCTTTAAAGCTCCGCCCAGTTCAACGCCGCGAATGTCATCGGAGACGTACACACGAAAGTACGGTGTATTGAAACACTGAGCGACGATTTTTGCCGTGCGGACACTGAACGACGATGAAACGACGGCCGTCGGTATTTTTCTGACTACTTCTTCTGCGTGGCTTGGTCCCGATAGAATGGCGATATTCGATTTTTTTTCATGTTCGAGGATATCGATCATCACTTCCGACATCGTCATCAGACTGCCGTTTTCGATTCCTTTGGCGACGTTGACGATGATTGTTTTGTTCAAATTCAGATACGCAATATCTTTTAAGATATTGCGCAGAAATTGAGACGGAACGGCAGTGATGATAAGATCTTTGTTTTTCGATGCTTCTTCAACATCGTGGGTGATTTTCAGATGTGCGGGCAGAATGATGCCGGGAAGGTAGTCTTTGTTTGTTTTGTTCTCCCGCATTTCTTCCGTCTGATCGGCGCGGTAACTCCACAGCGTAACGTCACGAAAATTTTCGCACAAGACGATGGCAAGCGTCGTGCCCCAGCTTCCGGCACCGAGAACTGATATACGCATGGTAGGTTCTCACTAATGAGAGGAAGAATAACTATTTATGCGAACCACGAAAGTGAGTCAATTTATTTTCTGTTCCCGCCAGCAGGCGCTTGATATTTTCACGGTGCGTGTAAGTGATCAGCATTGAAACGGCGATACCGAAATATACCAGCGTGTGATACCCGGGAATGTCGACATGAAACAAATTTTCCCGGATAAACATCGACGCAGGAATCGCAAAGGCCGCAAAGATGGAACCGAGCGACACATACCGCCATGCGGTAAACACCAGAGCAAAAACGATCAGTGAGATTGCAAATTCAACCGGTGCAATTCCGAGCACCATTCCGGCTCCCGTCGCAACTCCTTTTCCTCCTTTAAATCCGGCAAACAGAGTCCAGATATGACCAAAGACGGCTGCAACGCCGCAGATAATCTGTACGACGGTAAAATCCTGAAAGGGAGTGGTGTTGCTGAACGGCAGCGGATTCGGATCCCAGAAAATCTGCGGAACGTAGTATGTTGCCAGAACTCCTTTGAAAAGATCAAACAGAATCACGGCAACACCGATCTTCCATCCAAGCATTCTCAGAACATTCGTCCCGCCGGCATTGCCGCTGCCGAATTTTCTGATGTCGCCTGCATCCGCAATTTTTGTTGCAATGATGCTGGTCGGAATTGAGCCGATGATATAACTGAGGATCAGTACGATTGCAAGGTTTTCCATGGATTCCTATCGCCTAGTGAGAACATTCGTAAGACTGTTGAAAATAAGGAAATAGAATGATTAGATGCAAGAAATTCATCCGTACATCTCCGCCCGCCGCAATCTATAAGAATGCGTCGTGCTGAAAAATCACGGTAAAAAACGTTTTAGAAGCAGTTCTGCGAGCAGCAAATCATCGGGAGTGGTTATTTTAATATTCTCATAACTTCCTTCGACGATAATCGGAGAAACGCCCGTCTGTTCGACCAAAAATGAATCATCGGTCGCCACAAGATTGTTTTCCCGTGAGAATGCATACGCATCTTCAAGAACTTTCCGGCGAAACGTTTGCGGAGTCTGCACGCTCCATAAGGATGAACGGTTCAGGGTCCGTTCCACCCGTCCATCCGTCGATGCCAGTTTCATCGTATCCTTTGCGCGGACTGCCACGATCGACGCGCCGTAATATTCCGCCGTTTCGATTGATTGAGTGATCGCTTTGTCCTGCACAAACGGTCTGACCGCATCATGAACTATAATAATCGTCGCTTCGGGAGAAACCGCCGCCAGCCCGTGCGCCACAGAATCCTGTCTCCGTTCTCCCCCTTCGACGGGAGGACGCACCTTGGAAAATCCGTACGTCGCTTTGATGTTTTCAATAACGCCAAATGACGACCGTTGCGTGGCGACAATGATTTCATGAACTGCATCACACCGCTCAAAGCGTTCGAGTGTATGCGCAAGAATCGGTTTTTCCTTCAGCAACAGGAATTGCTTGCCGATGGTGGCTCCCATTCGTTCGCCGAATCCGGCCGCCGGTATGATCACACTGGTGAACATCGCTTATTGTTTTTCCTTCGGAGCGCCGAAATATTCGATAACAAAGTTGAACCGCGGAAACATCTTCGGCAGCCGCATGACGCTGAAAATCATTACGCCGATGGAGAGCCGATCGATCCATGACGACGTCGGCCAGCCGAGATGGACGGTTATTTTTTTATGAGGCAGTTCGTAATCCAGCGCATACAATATTTCGGTTATTCCCTGGTAAACGGACATGCTTTGATTGGCAAAACGGAAATGATTTTTCGACACTTTTTCCGGAATCCCTTGTCGCGGGTGGTAGAGACTGATGTATGCGGACGACAATTCGTCCACCTGCAGCGTTTGTTCTTTCGGTCGTCTGAAATAGACATGAATATTTTCTTCCTCGGATTCGACCAGATGGAAAATCATATTCAGCGGCTGATCGGTCTGTTGAATTTCCTTTATTTCCGGCGCCCGGGTTTGAGCAACGCGGAGTCCGATAAGCAGAAACACCGCAGTCACACTCGACCACATCAGCGTTCCATACGGTTTGTTGTATCCCAAATAAATGAAACAACTTGCGAGAATCAGGAACAGAATCATCGTTCCGGTCCGGGACGTATGGTAGGCACGGCTGTCCTTTGTGCCCATCGAATACCGGTAGATCAGCAAACAGCCGATGTTGATGGAAAAGCTGGCAATCAGTCCGAGCGCGTACATCTGCGCCAGCATATTCTGGCTGCCGCCTGTCAGATAGATAACAATGGTATAGAAAATTCCGTTGGCGATGTGAATCCGGTACAGCGACTGACGGCTGTTGGTTTTAATTATCCAATGAAATCCGTACCGGTGCGCAACTCGTTCCATCAACTCGCTGGAGGCGATATACGCCGTATTCACCGCCATCATCAGCAGGACGCTGGCGAGAATACCGACAATGTAACCAAACGGAACACCTCCGACCATTTTTGCAAACTGCGTGATGAGATCGGTTTCATGTTCAAGTACGTTGATGTCGGAGGAAAGAACAACTGCCGCAAGAAGAGGGGTGAAAATTCCGGTTGTTAACGCGAGGAAAAAATATGCCCGCCCGACTTCTTTCCACGATTTGACCAGACTGGCCGTTTGAACGACTGATTCTATTCCTGAGTATGCCAGGATACAACTGGAAATGCCAATGACAATGAAGAAGAAGGAATTGAAGATATTCCCCTCTTCCAGCCCGTAGGTGACATTGACAAAGCTCTGACCGATTCCCTCCCAGTTATGTGCATGCATCTGAAGCATTCCGGCAGACAATAAATTGACCAGCACCAGAGCGGCAACGATAAAAATAACAAATGTGAATTTTGCATTGTCTTTAATCCCGATGATGTTCATTCCGGCCACAAACCAAATGATACCTGCTTGAAGAACGAATTTACCAAATTCAGACAACTGGAAAAACGACATCCCGTTCTCAACCGCACTGACGGTGGAAATGCTTGCCGTCAGCACATACGTGACGATGATAGACGCGACGGCTATAAACGATACCGATGGACCGAGCACAAGGTATGAAAACGAATAGACGCCTCCCCCCTTGATTCCTCTGAACTCAAGAATCTCCGCAATCTCGACCATGCGGGTGGAAATCACTCTGATGAACAGCGACGTGATGATGAGAAAGGCGATGGCATTGGTGCCGATGACTCTGAACGCTTCACTCGGCGCGTAGAAGATGGACGTCAGCTCGTCCATCAGCGTAATCATCGCGACGGAAAACCACGTGAGCCACCATCGGCCTTTCGAAAAATACGATAGCAGATGCCGCTGCGTAAAAAGATAGCCAAAAGCACCGGCAAGCGTCAGGTTGATCGCCAGCAGGATGAAAAACTTTTTGGTGAGGAAAAGTTCCATACGATCGAATGCTATAGGATGAGCATCGCGTCACCGTAACTGTAAAACCGGTAACCTTTCTTAATTGCATGTTTGTACGCCCGCATCGTCAGTTCGTGGCCCGCAAACGCCGCCACCAGCATCAATAAGGTCGATTCCGGCATGTGAAAATTCGTAATCAACCGGTCTGCAATCTTAAAATCGTACGGTGGGAAAATGAATTTATCGGTCCAGCCGCGAAGCGGTTTTAAATGACCGTCCGTTGTCACGCTTGATTCGACCGCCCGCATCGCACTGGTGCCGACAACGCAGACTTTTTTCCGGGTGTCAATCGATTTATTGACGAGCTTTACCGTCGGATCGTCCACCTGGAAAAACTCGGAATCCATTTTGTGTTTCGTCAGATCTTCCACTTCCACCGCCCGGAACGTTCCCAGACCGATATGGAGAATCACCGGTGCAAAATTAACCCCGCGTTTTTCCAGTTTTCTTTTCATCTGCTTTGTAAAATGAAGACCGGCGGTCGGTGCTGCAACGGCTCCTATTTTATCCGCAAATATAGTCTGATACGCATCCTTGTCTTTTGCCGTCGGCTCCCGCTTGATATAATTCGGAAGCGGTGTCAGGCCGATCTTGTCGATCACTTTGAAAAAATCGCCCGCATAATTAAATCGGACCGTCCTGCCGCGCGATGTGGTATTGTCGATCACTTCACACCACAGATTGCCGTTGTCAAAATAGATTTTATTTCCGATGCGGACTTTGCGTGCCGGATCGACGATCACATCCCAAATATTGTCTTCCACATTCAACTGCCGCAGAAGAAACACTTCAATTTTTGCATTCGTTTTTTCCTTTTTTCCAATCAGTCTCGCCTGGAACACCTTCGTCTCGTTCACGACGATAGTGTCTCCTTTTTCGAAATACTCGGCGGCATCATAGAAATGGCGGTCTTCCATCGTCTCTTCTTTTCGGTTGATCACCAAAAGGCGTGAATGATCCCTCGGGTTTGCCGGATGTTTTGCGATAAGATTTCGCGGTACCGGGTACTTATAATCGGAAAGTTTCATATCACACTGTTCCTTTCGGGCATTGAGCCCACTGTTGTACGTTATGCGCACCAAACCGGTTCTGACGGTATCAGTGCGAGCATTTGGTATTGTTTATTTTTTATTTAAAATCTCTGAAACAAAAGACGATGCAAATGTATGGGAAAACGGATTGCTTCGGTCCGTCATCCGTTCGGGATGCCATTGCACCAGTTGTAAAAATGATTTATTCCCCTGCTCTTTCCATTCCAACGCTTCGATCACCCCATCAGGGGAACTTCCCGTCACGCGCAAATCATCAGCCGTGTCCCTGACCGACTGATGGTGGTACGAATTGATCTCGCCCCGGAGTGTTCCGGTCACCGCATGTAAATGGGATCCTTCAATAAGCGTTACATCATGCCGTAACGCCGGTTCATTTTTCCGGGAAGAATGCCGAAGAAACCCGGCGGAAGGCAGATCAGCTATTAATGTGCCGCCCAAAAACACATTTGTCACCTGCAGACCTCTGCAAATGCCAAGAATCGGCATCATTATACTCATCGCCTTCTCCAGCAGCCGGAACTCGAAGTCATCCCGTTTCCGGTTTGTTTCTTCCACCAAATGTTCCGGCATCGCTTTGGAAAGGATGGGATCAACATCCTCTCCGCCTGTTAACACCAAACCATCGAATGAATCCGCTCCGCCGTTGTCATCCCGATACGAAATGATTTTCAATACCAGCCGTTCATCGAACGACCGGAGCCAATTCATATACAGCTGTTGCTTTTCAGGATTACCGCAATCTGTGACAGCAATACTCTTCATGCCAGATCGTGCAAAATATATTTTTTCCACGCATCCTTTTCGTGGATCACAACTTCCATGATCAATGAAAATAAAGGGAGCGTTTCAAGTAATGATTTAAATTCTATTAAACGTACCGCATCCTTTTCAGTCGTCACGATGAAGTCGGCCTTATGTTTCAATAACGTCCCGGTTATCAACTTCACATCCTTCTCTGTGTAACGGTGGTGATCATTAAAAACAATAAATTCTTTAATGTTCGCGCCGCAAGAACTCAAACTTGTCCGAAAACTTTCCGGCGAAGCAATACCGGAAAGCGCAATCACCGTCCGATTATTAAGCACGCTCAGAGATTGCGGCACTTTGCCGAAAATATTTTTGACTGCTGCCGGCACAAATGAACTCGAGAACGTCTTTCCCTTCACCATGGATCCCAGGTCGTTTATTACCGAGCCGGCATCCGAAGGACCGGCGCTTTTCGTTACCAGCACCGCATCGGCGCGCCGGATGCTGCCCATTGGTTCTCTCCGGAGTCCTGCCGGAAGAAGCATCATTCGGTACGGCGGACGCTGCGCATCGACAAGCAGAATGTTTTTACTTCTATGAATCGCCCGATGCTGAAATCCGTCATCAAGCACGATAACTTCAGCGCCAAATTCCTTCACTGCTTTTTTTGCTCCGCGTACCCGATCTTCATCGGCAATGACGATAACATTGCCTCGTAAAGCGATCTGCACCGGTTCATCACCGCCTTCATCGACCGTTGACCGGAGTTCCACACCGTCGCTGACAACGACGGTTCCTTTCGATTTTCTTCCGTATCCCCTGCTGATCACCGCTGCGCGTTTTCCGCTCTCCGTCAAAATGGATACCACATTCATAACAACTGGCGTTTTACCGGAACCTCCCGCAGAAATGTTCCCG